>NZ_DATIND010000046.1 GCF_035474595.1 Longimicrobium sp. | reverse complement strand
AGGACAGTGGTCGTGAGCGCTGATGCCACAGAATGAGCGGATCAGCCTCGCGCAGTTTGCGAGGCTTCCCGTAGTTGTTGCTGCGACTTCAGTCGCCGGTGGGGGGCCAGGCCGCGAACTTTCTATTCAGGCCGGCCACACTGTCATCAGCGGCCGCACGGTAGGTCGCAGGCCGAAGGATCCATAGCCGCGGCAGCACGTGACTGGGACGAGATGCGCTGATATAAGCGGCGGCGGCCCCGGAGGAAGCTTCCTCCGGGGCCGCCGTTGTTCACTCGTGCGTTGGTGCGCTCAGCTCTGCGTCCAGGTGCGGGTGACGTCGATGGTCTGGCGGCAGAGGGTGCCGGAGACGTGCAGCGTGTGCGTGGCCGGGTCCCAGGTGTGGGTCACGTCCACGGTGCAGGTGCCCGAGCCGCCGGTGCTCTTGGTCCAGGTGAAGCTGCCCTTCTTGGTGGCCGTGCGGATGCCGGGGGTGCCGTTCGTGACCGACTGGCTGGCCGTGAGCTGCGTGTTGGGGCTGCCGGTGACGGTGATCGTGGCGCCGTTGTGGTTGAAGGCGCACGCCTCTTCCGTCCGCGTGGCGGTGAACTGGATGCTTCCCGTCTGCGCCGCGCGGTCCCAGCTGCGGACCAGGCTGCCCTCCAGCTTCACGTCGCCGCCCTGCGGGCAGGTGCGCGTGCGGGTGAAGGTGGTCGTCACCGTGCTCGTGGCGAACGACGGGCCGTCCGGCGACGCGCTGAACGCCGGGCCGCCGAAGCCGTCCAGCATCGCGCCGTCCTGGTCGCCGAAGTCGCCGGCCAGCGCCACCGCGTCGCTGCGGCTCAGCTGGTTCGCGGTCCCGGCGTTCGTGATCCCCCGGTCGCAGGCGGCCAGAGCGAGGACCGCGGCCAGCGCGGTGGGGAAGAGCAGCTTGCGTTGCATGGCGTCCGTTCCGGATTGGAGGGTCCTGTCGCGCACGGCGCCCGCCGTGCCGAGCCATCCCAGTTTACAGCGGCTCCCCGGTAAGCGTTGGGGGGAGATTTTCATCCGTCCCATCCCCATCTTCCGCCCGCATATCACAAGCCGATGTGCGGCAATCTGTTACTACATTCGTGCGGGGCAACGACGGTGTGGCCGGCCTGCATAAGAAAGCTTCGAGCGCAGCCGATCACCGGCGACTGAAGTCGCAGCAACAACAACGGGAAGCCTCGCAAACTGCGCGAGGCTGATCCGCTCACTCCGCGGCATTGGTGCTGACGATCGATCTCCCTTTCATCCTCCCCCGGACGCGCCCAGCACGGGGACGACTCAGGATGACGCCTCTGTGCGTTTTGAATGCGCAGGTGATTGCCAGATCCGCTATCAGGGGGATGGGTCGCATCATCGCTTCGCCCGCAGGAGACGCGTGAGGACGCGGTCGAGCGCGGCGGCGAAGGCCTGCTTGTCGCGGTCGCCGTACGGGCGCGAGCCGCCGGTCTCCACGCCCGCGCCGCGCAGGCCGTCCATGAAGTCGCGCACCGACAGCCGCTCGCCGATGGTGTCGGGCGTGTGCTCATCGCCGCGCGGGTCCAGCACTTTCACCTGCTTCTCCACCAGCGCGGCGGCCAGCGGGATGTCGGCGGTCACGGCCAGGTCGCCCGGCGCGGCGTTCTCGGCGATGTGGCGGTCGGCCACGTCCGGCCCGCCCTCCACGCGCACGGCGCTCACGAACGGGTTCCCCGGCGGCGGCGTCAGCCGCAGGTTGGCCACCATCACCGTCTCCACCTGCAGCCGTTTGGCCGCGCGGAATACGATCTCCTTCACGTCCCGCGGCGCCGCGTCCGCATCGATCCAGATCTTCACCGGTCCCCATCCCATGGTTCGCGTGCCAGCGTCCGGATCTGCGCCCGGCGCACGGGTGCATCCAGACGGCCCGGCTCCGTCGCGTAAACTGCGTCCAGTCTCTCCGTGACGGAAGATGCGTCGTGCTTCGCCACGAATGCGGCCACGGCTTCCGCAACAAGCTCGTCGCGGCTCATCCCCAGCCGACTCGCTGCGGCATCGGCGGCCGCGAGAAGGTCATCGGGAAGGTCGATCGAGATCTTCATCTTCCTGTTCCTCCGCCGGGCCGAGGAGGCGCTCGACGATGACGGTGTCGCGCCACGCGCCGTCCAGCCTGCCGTGGCGGCGGTAGGTGCCGACCACGCGGAAGCCGTGGCGCGCGCAGAGGGCCAGCGAGGCGGCGTTCTCGGGGAAGATGCGCGAGAGCACCTTCCAGAACCCCGCCGCCTCGAGCGCGGGGACGAACGCGCGCATCAGCGCATCGCCCACGCCGCGGCGGCGGGCGCGCCCGGCCACGTACACCGAGAACTCCGCCACGCCCGCGTAGCAGTCGCGCGGCCGGTACTCCGACGCGGCGACCCAGCCGACCACCGCGCCGCCCATCTCCGCCACCAGCAGCGGGTGGCGCTCGCGACGGAACCACGCGCGCACCTCGTCGACCGTGCGCTCGCGCGTCTCGAAGGTGGCGCCGCGGCCGCGGATCCCCTCGTTGTAGATCTCCGCGATCGCCGCCGCGTCTTGCTCGACCGCGGTCCGCACCTCCACCCTCTCCATCCGCTTCTCCCTGACCTGGATCCGAACGCCGCACCTTCACCTGAACGGGCGTTTCTTGCATCTTACTGGATACGACCTCCGGGCGTAATCCGCCCCCGCGGGCGCGCCCGCCGCCGTCCTCGATTTCGCGTGGACTCCGGCGGCGTCCGTGGCGGTGTCGTCCCCCCGAAGCATCCGCATGACCGACCTCGCCGCCGCCGCGCCGGCGTCCGCCCTCTCCCTCCTCGCCGCCAGCCCCGACGGCGTGCTGGCGTACGACCGCGACTTCCGCGTCACCTTCTGGAACGGGGCGATGGAGCGCCTTTTCGGCGTTCCCGCCGCGGAGATGCTGGGCCGCGACGCGCACGAGGTCTTCCCCTTCCTCCGCGACCTGAACGAGCGCGAGATCGCCCGGACTGCGCTCCGCGGCGAGACGGCGGCCGCTCCGGAGTGGGAGATCACCCTCCCCGCGACCGGCACCGGCGTCCGCATCGAGGCGCGCTACGCCCCGCTGCGCGACGAGGCGGGCGAGGTGTGCGGGGTGATGGCGACGGTGCGGAAGGTCGAGGCGCGCCGGCGGACGGACGACGCGGAGGCGGGCTCCATCCCCACCCGCCCTTCCGCCGAGGCCGAGACGGCGCTGCGCCGGAGCGAGGAGCGCTACCGCTCGCTGGTGGAGGCGTGGACGCAGATGGTGTGGACCACCGACCCCCGCGGAATGGTGGTGGACATGCCCTTCTGGCGCCACCTCACCGGGCAGACGGTGGAGGAGGTGCGCGGCGACGGGTGGCTGTCGGCCATCCACCCCGGCGACCGCGAGCGCGTGCTGGCCGTGTGGTGGAGCGCCGTGGAGGCGCGCTCGGTCTACGAGGCCGAGTACCGGCTGCGGCTGCGCGACGGGAGCTACCGCTGGTTCGTGGCCCGCGGCGTTCCGGTGCTGGAGGCCGACGGGAGCATCCGCGAGTGGGTGGGCGTGTTCAACGACGTGCACGACCGCCGCGTGGCCGAGGCGGCGCTGCGCGACAGCGAGGAGCGCTATCGCCTGGCGACCCTCGCCACCCGCGACGTGGTGTGGGACTGGGACCTGGCCACCGACGAGGTGCGCTTCGGCGACTCCATCCGCCAGGTGCTGGGCTTCCACCCCGGCGACGTGGCGCCCGAGGCCAACTGGTGGTACGACCACATCCACCCCCACGACCGCGACCGCGTGGTGGCCGGCGTGCACGACGCCATCCGCCGCCGCGCCGAGGTGTGGACCGACAGCTACCGCCACCTGCGCGCCGACGGCCAGTGGGCGCAGGTGGAGGACCGCGCCTTTCTGCTGTACGGCGACGACGGCCGCCCGGTGCGGATGGTGGGCGCCACGCAGGACGTGACCGAGCGCCGCCGGGCCGAGGCCGTGCGCGAGGCCGAGCGCCTGCGCCTGCGCCGCGTGCTGTCGCGGATGCCCGCCGCCGTGTCGGTGCACGAGGGGCCGGAGCTCACCTTCGTGGCGCTCAGCGAGGCCATGCAGCGGCAGATCGGCGGGCGCCCGGTGCTGGGGCTTTCCGCGCGCGAGGCGCTTCCCGAGCTGGCCGCGCAGGGGTTCGTGGACGAGCTGGAGCGCGTGTACGCCACCGGCGAGCCCTTCACCGCGCGCGCCGTGTCGGCCTGGTACGACTCGGACGGCGACGGCGTGGCCGAGGAGCACGTGATGGACTACGCCTACGAGCCGCTGCTGGACGCGGAGGGCGGCGTGTACGGCGTGGTCAGCCACGTGGCCGACGTCACCGGCCGCGAGCAGGCCGCGCGCGAGCTGGCCGAGGCCCGCCGCGAGGCCGAGTGGCGCGCCGACGAGTCGGCCCGGCTGGCACGCGAGCTGGCGGAGAAGGCGGCGGCGCTGCAGGAGCGGGCGGACGAGGCGCACCGGCTGGCGGTGGAGCTGGGGCTCGCCAACCTGGAGCTGCGCGCCGCCAGCGCCCGCGCCGAGGAGGCCGGCCGCCGCATCGCCGTGCTGGCCGAGGCCAGCAGCCGGCTGGCGGCGTCGCTGGACTACCGCGAGACGGTGCGCACCGTGGCCGACCTGGCCGTGCCGGCGCTGGCGGACTGGTGCTTCGTGGAGATGCGGGAGGAGGGCGGCCCCATCCGCCTCCTGGCCTGCGGGCACCGCGACCCGGAGCTGGTGGAGCTGGTGGCCGAGACGCTGCGCCGCAACCCGATCGACATCGACGCGCCGCACGGGACGGGCAAGGTCCTCCGCACCGGCGAGCCCGAGGTGGTGCTCGACATCCCCCCGGAGTTCGTGGAGCTGATGGGGAAGGACGACGCGCACCGCGACCTGCTGCGCCGCGTGGGCTTCCGCTCCTACGTCTCCGTCCCCCTCGCCGTCGCGGGGCGGACGTTCGGCGTGCTCTCGCTGGTCCACTCCGACTCGGGCCGCCGCTTCGGCGCCGACGACGTGGATCTCGCGGCCGAGCTGGCGCACCGCGCCGCCGTGGCGATCGAGAACGCGCGATTGTACGAGGAGGCGCTGGCGGCCAACCAGGCCAAGGCGGGGTTCCTGGCCACCATGAGCCACGAGCTGCGCACCCCGCTGAACGCCATGATCGGCTACGTGGACCTGCTGCTGATGGGGATCCCCGACCCGATCCCCGTTTCCGCGCAGGGGCAGGTGGAGCGCATCCGCCTCGCGTCGCGCCACCTCCTCTCCATCATCGAGGAGATCCTCACCTTCTCGCGCATCGAGGCGGGGCGCGAGACGCCGGAGATGGAGGACGTGGACCTGGCCTCGGTGGCCAACGAGGTGAGCGCCATCATCGAGCCGCTGGCGCGGGAGAAGGGGCTGCTCTTCCACCTGCCGGACGAGATCGACCCGCCCATGCTGCGCACCGACCCGCGCAAGCTGCGGCAGATCCTGGTGAACCTGCTGGGGAACGCGGTGAAGTTCACGGCGCGCGGGAGCGTGGGCTTCGCGGTGGAGCGGGGCGATGGAGAGGTGCTGCTGCACGTCCGCGACACGGGGCTGGGGATCGCCCCCGAGTTCCACGAGATCGTCTTCGAGCCCTTCCGCCAGGTGGACGACGCCAAGACCCGCGCGGCCGCGGGCACCGGCCTGGGCCTTACCGTCAGCCGCGAGCTCGCCCGCCTCCTCGGCGGCGACGTGACGCTTGCGAGCACGCTCGGCGAGGGAAGCGTGTTCACGGTGCGGCTGCCCGAAGGGGAGAGGGGTTAAGGAGACTTTTCCGCGTCCTCCAACCTCGTTGATCTCACGCGGAGACGCGGAGACGCGGAGGTGCATGCCCAGCCACCTCCGCGTCTCCGCGTGAGATCCTACCGCGTTACGGTATCGCTGCGGCGCTCGACGGGCGCGTTCTCGGGCCAGAGGCGGTGGCGGCCCTTGAGCAGCGGCGCGAGGGCGGCGAGCATGCCGCTGACGGTCTGGAAGCGCCTGGCCGGGTCGCGCTCCAGAGCGCGCAGGATCAGCCGCTCCAGCTCCGGGGTGACCTGCGAGTTGCGCTGGCGCGGGGGGACCACCTCCTGCGAGATCTGCGGGTAGCGCATCGTCAGCTCGCGCGTGGTCAGGTTCCGCGGCGTCCCGTCGGGGCTCACCGGCGGGAGCGCGGTCCGCGGCTCGAAATCGTCGTCGTCCTCGTCGAACCAGTCCTCGTCCTCGTCTTCCTCGAACTCCTCGGTGGGCCACTTTCCGGTCAGCAGCTCGTACAGCAGCGCGCCCAGGCCGTAGACGTCCGTCGCCGGGGCCAGGGGCTCGCGCAGCACCTGCTCGGGGGCCATGTACGGCGCCGTTCCCAGCCGGTCGCCGGGGCGGCGCGCCTCCTTCCCCAGCGTCCAGACCACGTCGAAGTCCAGGAGGACGGGGATCCCCTCGCGGAGGTGCACGTTGCCCGGCTTCAGGTCGCGGTACAGCCAGCCGCAGCGGTGGAGGTAGTGCACGGCGGCGCCCACGTGCATCACCGCGCGGATGGCGTCGGGAACGTGCAGGCGGCGCTTGGGCAGGCTCTCCAGCACGTCGAAGAGCGAGGGGCCGGCCAGGTACTCCATGAGCAGGTAGTGGCGCCCGTCGGCGTCGCCGGTGCCGAACACCTGCACGATGTTGGGGTGCCGCACCCGCGCCAGCACGCGCTCCTCCTTGCGCAGCGATGCCGGGAGATTGCCCTTTCCCATGTGCTCGGGCGCCACGATCTTGGCGGTCAGCGCGCACCAGTGCCGGTTGCTCCACACCTGGTACAGCTCGGTGAAGCGTCCGCGCGCCAGGTGGCCGATCACGGTCAGCTCGCCCACGCGGTCGCCGACCGCCAGCGAGAACTCGGCGCGCGGGCGCGCCGGGTCGTGCTCCCACCGGCGCGCGGCCACCAATCCCTGGTAGCGCGGCTTTGCGACTGCCGCCATCTGGTTGTCCCGCAGAAGGTTGGGCGCCCGGGGCCGATGGACGCATGGAAATCCGCATGAATGCTACGCAACGCGCGTACCCCGCGCGGAACCCCGGCGTTTCGGCAGGGTAGGGGTTGAGGTTGGAAACCGGTCTCCCCGCCATCCCCGCGCCCGGTCCCGGACGTGACGCTCGGCCCCCCGCCTTCGTCCCCCCAGGTGACCCCCGCGAGCCCCGCGCGAGGACGAGAGGGACCCCATTCCCAAAGAGGTGCCAGATGCAACGCATCCACACGGCCGCGGGCCTGGTGGTGCTGGCGGCGGTCGCGCTGGGCGCGGCGCCGGCCCGGGCCGGGCAGGAGTGGACTCCGCCGTCGCGGCAGATGCCGCAGATGCCCGCCGCGGGCGAGCTGGACGGCGGGTGGAGGGGTTCGCTGGGCGCGTGGTTCGGCGGCACGGGCGTGCAGCTGGACCAGGTGCGCGCCAGCGGCGACGACGGCGGCGCGCGCCCGCGCTTCGTGCGCTTCACCGCGCAGTCGCGCCCGGTGGAGGCGTGGAGCGACCGCAACGGCGACGGCCGCGCCGACCAGGTGGAGGTGTTCCGCGACGGCGCGCGGGCCTACCAGCTGGTGGACACCGACTACGACGGCCGCGCCAACGTCCTGCGCGTGTACGGCGCGGGCGGCGGGCTGGCCCGCGAAGAGCGCTACTGAGCCCCATCCGCCGGGGATGGGCGCCCCGCCCTTTTCCCGCGCACCGTGAGCGACTCCGACCTCCTGCACGCCTACCTCGCCACCGTCTGGACCGTCCATGGTCCCGGCGGTGAGGTCGAGGTGCGCCCGGGCCGCTCCGCGCCGCCGCCGCTCCGCCCCGCCGGCATCGTCACCGCCTGGAACCCGGCCTCCGCGCAGCTTTCGCTGGATGAGAACGAGCGCGCCGACGGCCAGCTCCGCGCCCGCATCGCCGCCGCGGGACTCATTGCGTGGCCGACGCTCGCGCACGGGACGGGGGATGACGGGTCGTGGGACGAGCCCGGCTGGTGCCTCCGCGGCGACGTGCGCGGCGACGCCATCCGGCTCGGCGCGGAGTTCGGCCAGAACGCGATCGTGTGGATCGATGCGGAGGGCGGGGTGACGATCGTCTGCACCCGCGCGAGGTTCTGTGGCGGGGAGATCGGGGAGGTACTGGATGCCCGGTAGATGGGGATCGGTGCGCGAGGCTGGCATCGCGCCCTCTCCGGCCGGCCTAGGCCGTCCACCTCTCCCGTACCGGGAGAGGTAGCTTTCCGGCATCGACTCGGTCCCACAAGCACTTGCGTGTGAAGGAGTTGCGGAATCGCGGAGATGCTGGAGAGCCACCCTCTCCCGGAACGGGAGAGGGTCGCGCCCTCCGGCGCGGGGTGAGGGCGGCGCGAGGGTGAGGACGCGCAGCCCGGTTCCGCACCTCGGCGCCAAACACGCCCGGAACCTGCAGTTCAAGATCTGTCCTTCGATCATCCTGAAGATCCGTCAGAAGATACAGACATGCTGGTCAAGAACCGCATGACCGCGGAGCCCGTGACCGTGACGCCGGAGGACTCCCTGGCGCACGCGCTGCGGCTCACGCGCGAGCACCGCGTCCGCCACCTTCCCGTGGTGCGCAACGGCGAGCTGGTCGGCATCCTCTCCGACCGCGACATCCGGCTGGCGATGCCGTCTCCCATCGAGGTGGCCGACCCCGAGCGCGCCGCCATGCTGGAGCGCACCCCCGTGGAGCGGGTGATGACGCGCGAGGTGATCACCGCCGGCCCGTTCGACGCGGTGGAAGACGCGGCCGAGCAGATCTGCCGCCACCGCATCGGCGCGCTTCCCGTGGTCGACGCGCACGGGCATCTGCTGGGCGTCATCACCGAGACCGACGTGGTGGTGGCCTTCGCAGAGGTGCTGGCGGCGGGCGGGCCGTCGTCGCGGCTGGAAGTCTCCATCGCCGACCGGCCGGGAGAATTGGCGCGCCTCCTCGCGATCATCGGCGGCGAGCTGAAGCTGAATGTCACCAGCCTGATGGTGCTGCCGGACGGAAAGGACGGGCGGAAGACGGCGGTGCTGCACGTCGCGACGATCGATCCGCGCGAGGCGATCGAGGCGCTGGAGCGCGCGGGCGCCACGGTCGGCTGGCCCTCGCTCGAGGCGGACCTGCGCCGGGGGATGGACGCGTGAGCGAGCACCGCACGGCGCTGATCTGGGACCCCGCGGTCACCGCCTACCAGTTCCGCCCCGACCACCCGTTCAACCCCAAGCGCCTGGAGCTCACCGTCTCCCTCATCGAGGCGATGGGTCTCGCCGGCGGCGAGCGCACGCCGATCGTCGCGCCCCGCCAGGCGACGGACGCCGAGCTTCTGCGCGTCCATTCGCCCGAGTACATCGATGCGGTGAAGCGCTTCAGCGCGCCGGGCGCCGACGTCTCGGACGCGTGGCGGTGGGGATTGGGGACCGACGACACGCCGGTCTTCCCCGGAATGCACGAGGTGACGTCGCTGGTCTGCGGCGGCTCGATCCGCGCGGCCGAGCTGGTGATGGGCGGCGAGGTAACGCGCGCCTTCAACCTCTGCGGCGGGCTGCACCACGCGCACCGCGACCGCGGATCCGGCTTCTGCGTGTACAGCGACCTGGCCGCGGCCATCGCCTGGATCCGCGAGGCGCACGGCGCGCGGGTGATGTACCTCGACTACGACGCCCACCACGGCGACGGGGTGCAGGGGATCTTCTACCAGGACCCCGAGGTACTCACCCTCTCCATCCACGAGTCGGGGCGATACCTCTTTCCCGGCACCGGCTTCGTGGACGAGCTGGGCGACGGCGAGGGATACGGCTACTCGCTGAACCTGCCGCTGGACCCGTTCACCGAGGACGGCTCCTGGACCTCGATCCAGGCCAAGCTGATCCCCGAGGCGGCCGAGGCCTTCCGCCCCGACGTGATCGTCCTGCAGAACGGCTGCGACGGCCACATGCTGGACCCGCTCACCCACCTGCGCGCATCCACCCGGCTGTACGAGGAGACCGTCCGCGTGGTGTGCGAGACGGCGGACCGCCTGTGCGGCGGCCGGGTCGTCGCCACCGGCGGCGGCGGGTACGCGGTGTGGAGCGTGGTTCCCCGCGCGTGGACGCTGGTGTGGGCGGGGCTCAGCGGGCAGCAGGCGCCCGACGCCATCCCGCGCGAGTGGCTGGACCGGTGGCAGGGGGAGAGCCCGGAGCTCCTGCCCGAGCGCCTGCGCGACCCCGAGGGCGCCTACCCGCCCGTCCCCCGCCGCGACGAGATCGAGGCCACCAACCGCCGCACCTTCGAGTCGCTGCGCCGGCAGGCGTACCCGCTGCTGCGCGGCTGGGGGCTGGGGTTCTGATGATGGCCGCCGCCCCCGCCGCCCTCCCGGTGCCCACCGTGTTTCCCCTCATCCCCGCCCACCTCCACGACAAGGGAGGCCGCGTGTTCACCGTACGGGAGCTGCGCGCGGAAGACCGCGCCGCCCTGGAAGACTTCTACGACGCCTTCGACCCCAAGCGCGCCGCGCAGGGGCTGCCCCCCGACGGCCGCCCGCGCGTGGCCCGCTGGCTGGACCAGGTGCTCCCCAACGGCACGCACCTGGCCGTGGAGCGCGACGGCCGCCTGATCGGCCACGCCATGCTGATCCCCACCGGCAAGCCGGGGGTGAACGAGTACGCCATCTTCCTTTCGCGCGAGGTGCGCGGGCAGGGGGTGGGCACGCAGGTGAACCGCCTCTCCGTCGAGCTGGCGCGGTCGATGGAGCTGCGCGGACTCTGGCTTTCGGTCGAGCCGCACAACCGCCCGGCGCTGCGCAGCTACGAGAAGGCCGGCTTCCGCTTCGTCCCCGGCACCATCTTCTCCCCCGAGGTGGAGATGGAGATGGCACTGTAGGGAGATCGATCCACGGTCGATGGATGTTGACGCGCCCGCCCACTCCCGATTGCGGAGGGGCGGGCGCTGCGCTTATGCTGGCCCGCGTTTTGATTCCCCGTCGCTTGCTTGTTTCCGCAGTCCGGTCCTTAACGCGGAGCCCCACATCTTGTCCATCCGGTTCGTTTACAGCGCGGCGCTGCTGGGCGCCGTCCTCTCGGCGTGTGCGCCCGTGGCGGAGCCCATCGTGGCGCCCGTGCCGCGCGGCGCCGCCGGCGACACCGCCGCGCGCCCGCTGCTGCAGCCCGTGCCCGTGATCCCCGAGTACATGGCGGCCGTGCAGCGCGGCACCCGCGGCACCACCGGCGCGCCGGGCCCCCGCTACTGGCAGCAGCGCCAGCGCTACAGCATCCAGGCGCGGGTGGCGCCGGACTCGCTGCGCGTGAGCGGCCGCGAGCGCGTGGTGTACTTCAACCACTCGCCCGACGCGCTGCGCTTCGTCGTCCTCAACCTCTACCAGAACCTGTTCCGCAACGTCACCGGCGGGCTGACCATGACGCGCGTGGCCGCGCAGGGGCAGACGCTGGCGCGCCTCAGCTCCATGCAGGTGGAGCAGAACCTGGCGGCGGTGAACGTGGCGGCGGGGTGGTTCGAGAACGGCTCGCTGGGCCGCATCTACCTCCCGCGCCCGCTGGCGCCGGGCGACAGCGCGGTGTTCGAGTTCGAGTGGAGCTTCCGCGTGCCGCCCTCCACCGCGCCGCGCACCGGCTACGAGGACGCGCTGGGTGGCCGGGTGCTGCAGGTGGCGCAGTGGTATCCCCAGCTCGCCGTGTACGACGACGTGATGGGCGCCGACGTGACGCCGTACACCGGCAACGCCGAGTTCTACCTGGACTACGGCGACTTCGACTACTCGGTCACCGCGCCGGCGGGGTGGCTGGTGGCGGGAACGGGAACGCTGCAGAACCCCGAGCAGGTGCTGACCCCCGAGGTGCGCCAGCGCCTCGCGCAGGCCATGCAGCAGGACTCGCCGGTGCACGTGGTGGGGCACGAGGCCGAGAACCTGGGGCGCGGCACGCTGCAGGGCGACGGGGGGATGGTGACCTGGCGCTACACCGCGCAGAACGTGCGCGACGTGGCCTGGGCCACCAGCAACCGCTACAACTGGGACGCCATGCGCGCCCCCATCCCGCAGGCGGGGGGCGGGGTGAAGTACATCCCCGCGTACGCCTTCTACCGCACCGGCGCGCCCTTCTGGGACCACGCGGTGCGGCACGGCGCGCACGCCATCTCCTTCCTGAGCCGCGAGGAGGTGCCGTACATCTACCCGCAGATCACGGTCACCGAGGGGCCGGTGTACGGGATGGAGTACCCGATGATCGTGTTCGTGGGACGGCCGCCCACGGGGGGCGAGAAGGAGCTGTACGCCGTGGTGGGCCACGAGGTGGGGCACGAGTGGTTCCCCATGATGGTGGGCGGCGACGAGGCCGTGGCGGTGTGGATGGACGAGGGGATCAACACCTACCAGGAAGCGCTGGCGTACAACGACTACTGGCGCGGCACCGACCACTGGACCGAGCCGCGTGGCTACTACCTGACGGTGGCCGGCCGCCGCGGCGACGTGCCGCTGATGCGCAACGGCGAGTCGCTGGACAACGAGTCGCTCGGGGTCGCGGGCTACTACAAGCCGGGGCTGGTGATGCGGGCGCTGCGGGCCACGCTGGGCGACTCGGTGTTCCACACGGCCATGCGCACCTACATGAACGAGTGGATGCTGAAGCACCCGTATCCGTGGGACTTCTTCAACACCTTCGAGCGGGTGGCGGGGCGCGACCTGGACTGGTTCTGGTACCCGTGGTTCTTCACCAACGCCACGCTGGACCTGGGGCTGGGCACGGTGACGCCGGGCGCGGGGAACGTGACGGTGACGGTGCGCGACGTGGGCCAGGTGCCCGCCCCCGCCTTCGTGGTGGTGACGACCGATGCCGGCGTGGTGCGGCAGACCATTCCCGCGGAGCGCTTCCTGAACCCGCCCAACCAGCGCGCGGTGACCATCACCATCCCGGTGCAGGGGCGGGTGACGCGGGTGGAGATCGACCCCGAGCAGCAGTTCCCGGACGTGAACCGCCGCAACAACGTGTGGACCGGGCAGTGACCGTTCTTCGGTAGATGGAGAGGGCGCGGAAGGGCGGCTGCCGGCGCGGGGCCGCCTTTCCATTTGGATCACGCGGAGGAAACGGAGGAGCTCTCCGCCCCTCCGTGGTTCTTCACCAACGCCACGCTCGACCTGGGGCTGGGCACGGTGACGCCGGGCGCGGGGAACGTGACGGTGACGGTGCGCGACGTGGGCCAAGTGCCCGCCCTACCGGATCTGGCAATCACCTGTGCATGACAAACGCACAGAGGGACGTCATCCTGAGGCCGGCCACACCATCTTTGCTCAGCACGAGTGGTGGCAGGCCGAAGGATCTATGGGCGAGGTCGCACGTGCGCTTCCGGATTGCACGATCGATCCCCGAATTCAGTGTGACATCCGTTGCTTTTCTGAGGAGATGGGGATGGTGAGGAAGATGATGGTGCTCTGCGCGCTGGCGCTGTCCGCGTGCGGGCCGGGGATGCGCACGGCGGCCCCGACGCCCGCGTCGATCGTGATGGACACGGCGCGGCGATGGAACGTGCGCCCGGTGCCGGTCTCCGAGGCGTTCCGGCGCGGCCTCGCGGCGGGGACCCGCACGGCCACGGGGGAGCCGGGCGCGCGCTACTGGCAGCAGGGCGTGCGCTACCGCATCCGCGCGGAGCTGGATCCACAGTCGACGGTGCTGCACGGCTCGGAGCGCATCGTCTACCGCAACCGCTCGCCGGACGCGCTCGCGACCGTCGTCCTCAACCTCTACCAGAACATCTACACCGAGAACGCGGCCCGGAACCGCCGCGCCCCCAACACCGGCGGCGTCACGCTGCAGCGCGTCGTGGCGCAGGGGACGACGCTGGCGGAGCGCCCCACGGCGAGCATCGGCGTCGTGCGCGCGGCGGAGAATCCCGCGGCGGGGTACGCGGTGGAGGGGACGCTCGCGCGGCTCGTCCTTCCGCGCCCCATCGCGCCGGGGGACAGCGCGGTGTTCGAGATCGACTGGCACCACAGGGTTCCGCCCGCGCCCACCTTCCGCACCGCGTGGGAGGACGCGCTGGGCGCCCGCGCGTTCGTCGTCGGCCAGTGGTATCCGCAGATCGCCGTGTACGACGACGTGAACGGGTGGGATGCCACGCCGTACCTGGGCGACGGCGAGTTCTACCTGGAGTACGGCGACTTCGACGTCGACCTCACGCTGCCCGCCGGGTGGATCGCCGGGGCGACGGGGACGCTGGCGAACGCGGCGGAGGTGCTGTCTGCCCAGACGCGTGAGCGCCTGGCTCGCGCCGCCGCGGGTACCGACAGCGTGGTGCACGCGGTCACCGCGGCGGACCTGGCGTCCGGCGCGGCGCTCGCCCGCCCGGCGAACGGGCGGCTGACGTGGCGCTTCTCCGCGCGAAACGTGCGCGACTTCGCCTTCGCCACGAGCGACCACTACCTGTGGGACGCGGCGCGGGCGGCGGTGCCGGACCCGGCCGGCGGCGAGCGGACGGTTGCCATCACCGCGCTGTACCGGCCGGGTGCGCCGGGGTGGGAGCGGGCGTGGCGCTACGGGCAGCACGCCATCTCCTATCTCTCCAGTCTCGTCATTCCCTACGCCTACGATCAGGCCACGATCGCGGAGGGGCCGATCGCGGGGATGGAGTACCCGATGCTGGTCTTCATCCACCGCGCGCCCACGGCGGAGAGCCTGGAGGCCGTCATCGCCCACGAGCTGGGGCACCAGTGGTTCCCCATGATGGTGGGCTCGGACGAGGCGCGGTACGCGTGGATGGACGAGGGGGTGAACAGCTACCACGAGGACCGCGCGGCCGCCGACTTCTTCCGCGGTAGCGACCCGCGCGCCGGCACCCGCGCCGCGTACCTGGGCGTGGCCGGGCACGACGCCGAGGTGCCGCTGATGCGCCACACCGACCTGGTCACGCCGTACGGCGCGCGGACGGTGGCGGCATACAGCAAGCCCGCCGCGGTGCTCGTCGCCCTCCGCGCCGTGCTGGGCGACAACGCGTTCGACCGGGCGATGCGGGAGTACGCGCGGAGCTGGTCGTTCCGCCACCCGCAGCCGTGGGACTTCTTCGCCACCTTCGAGCGGGTGGCCGGGTGCGACCTGGACTGGTTCTGGACGCCGTGGTTCTTCGAGACCGGCGTGCTGGACCAGTCTATCGAGTCCGTCCGTGCGGTCAGCGGCGGCGTGGAGGTGGTCGTCCGCGACCGCGGCGACAACCCGATGCCCGTGATCGTCGCCGCGACGTCGGGGAACGGTGTGGTCGCCGAGGCGGAGGCGGGCGTGGAGGAGTGGCTGGCGCACGGCGGCACGCGGACGGTCACCGTCCTGGTCCCCACGCAGGGCGCGGCGACGCGCGTGGAGATCGACCCGCGGCAGCTCCTCCCCGACGCCGACCGCGCCAACAACGTGTGGACGCCGCCGGCGCCGTAGCGGGAGATCAACAAGACGCGCCACGTGCCCTCCCCCACATCGGCCATGGGGCGGAACGAGAGAGTCCCCCTTCCCGGAACGGGGAAGGGGGACTCTTCTTCAGCGGGTCACGCCGAAACCGCTCGTACGGTCTTCCGGTGTCCGCCCATCCGTACGGGCGGTCTCGGCCGGATCGGGGATCCGATCAGCAGTAGTACTTGCCGCACATGGGGTTGTCGGGCTCCTGGTAGTCTTCCACCGTGACGGTGCCGGCGCCGGCCACCCCGTCGATCGTGGCGCGAGCCGTGGTGGAGCCGAGGGCCTGTCCCGTCACCACGCCGCTCGAGGTGATGGTGGCGACAGCGGGGTTGTCGATGCTCCAGGTCGCGGTCTTCCCGCTCATCTGGTTGTTGTACTGGTCGTAGGCACGAGCCGTGAGCTGCGCGCTCTGGCCAGGCGCCACCGACACGGAGGTCACGGTCACTTTCGTAACCACCGGTGGCGCCGGGGGCGGGGCGACGTATACGGACGCGGAGGCCATGTAGCCGCCGTAGGAGGCGTAGATCGTCGCGGCACCGGGAGAGATGCCGTACAAGAAGCCACCACTGTTTGCGCTCACCACACCCGGGTTGGTCGACCAGTAGCTGGGATAGATGAAGCCGCCGGAGTAGGAGTAGGCGGAGCAGTGTCCGGTGCCCCCTACCGTGAGGCTGCTCGTGCAGTTGATCCAGAACGGACCGGTGAGGTCCGCGCGAGGCTTCTGGGGAGCCCGCGCCTGCCCGGTCGGCAGATCCGTGCAGGACGCCGCCAGCGCGGGCAGCATGAGCGCGGCAGCGAAGAGACGGAATGCTTTCATCGAGGTCCTCCTGAGCTTGGAGTGGGTAAAATGGGCGTCAAATGATAATGTGAATGAGCGCCGAAGCTCAAGACCCGGGCGAACGAGCGTCCGTGGAAGCCGCTGGGTCCCGAACGGGAACGTTGTCCGCGCACGCCGAGTATCTCGGCCGCGCACGTTCCCCTCGCGTGCGAGTGCGGCGCGCAGCATCTTTGTAGCGGTGAACGCGCCCAGCCGGCACCTCCCGCACAGTCAGGCAGATCCCCGCAGATGAACACGCAACCCCTCCTCCGTGCGGCCGCCATCGCGGCGTTCGCCCTGGCCGCGGCGTGCGGCAAGGACACGCCCGCGCGCACCGGCGGCACGTCCGCGGGCGGCGACACGTCGTCCGCGACGAAGACGGACTCCGCCACCGCGACCGCCTCGCCCGCCGCCCCCGGCTCCACCTCGCAGGGCGACGTGCGCGACAACGCGCCCCCGCAGATCCGCGGGCTGTACATCAACGCCTACGCGGCCGGCTCGCGCACCCGCTTTCCGCAACTGCTGAAGATGGCGGACGAGACCGAGATCAACGCGTTCGTGGTGGACGTGAAGGACGAGAAGGGGATCCGCTACCACACCGACCTGCCGCTGCAGCACTCGCTGGAGCAGCCGGGCGAGGTCACGCTGCGCGACCTGAAGGCGCTGGTGGACACCATGCACGCGCACCACATCTACGCCATGGCGCGGATCGTGGTCTTCAAGGACCCCATCCTGAGCAAGGCCCGGCCCGACTGGAGCGTGAAGGCGCCCGGCGGCGGGCTGTGGCACGACAAGAAGGGGAACACCTGGGTGAGCCCGTGGGACCCGCACGTGTGGGACTACAACCTGGCCATCGCCGAGCAGGCGGCGCGCGCCGGGTTCGACGCCATCCAGTTCGACTACGTGCGCTTCGCCGAGCCGTACAAGAGCCTTCCGCCGCAGATCCATCCGCTCGCGAAGGGCGACCGCAGCGACGCCATCGCCGCGTTCCTGAACGAGGCCAAGCGCCGGCTGCACCCGCTGGGGGTGATGATCCAGGCCGACGTGTTCGGCCTGGTTCCCAACGACCCGGGCGACGTGGACATCGGGCAGCAGTGGGAGACGGTGGCCAGCACGGCCGACCACGTGAACCCGATGATGTATCCGTCGCACTACCTGCCGACCCACCTGCCCGGCGTGCCGAAGCCGGACCTGATGCCGTACCAGACCATCTTCAAGTCGGCGGGGATGGCGCGGCTGCGCAACGACCGGCTGCGCGAGGTGGGGGTGACGCCGGCGCGGGTGAACGTGTGGCTGCAGGCGTTCAACGCCACCTGGCTGGGGCGCAACCACCAGGACTACGGCCCGCAGCAGCTGCGCGAGCAGAAGCAGGGCGTGTACGACGTGGGGTTCGACGACTGGATCCTGTGGAGCCCGGGGTCGCACTACGAGCAGGTGGCGGCGGGGCTGGAGCGCGAGACGGTGTCGCGCCGCAAGCCGCAGTACGCGCCGCCCGCCGACGTGCTGTCGACGGTGAACATCTTCGACCGGCAGGGGGTGCGCACCGCGCGCGAGAAGGCGGCGCGGCAGGCGCACGGGCAGATCGGCAACCCGCAGGCGGCGCAGGCCGCGCGGCAGGGCGCCCCCGAGCCCAACCAGCCGCCCACACGCACCGTCCCCGGCCAGAACGCCCCCGCCGAGGCCGCCCCGAAGGCCACCGGCGGCACGCGCTGAGCGTCGGGCGGAGATGACGATCGGAAGGCCCGCGGGGATCGTTTCTCCGCGGGCCTTCGTCTCTGATAAACATGATCATTTCGACCGCTCGTGATCACGTTAATCACTCGTGATCATGATTTCTCCCACGTCGCATCGCGGCCCGGACGCGTGCACCGGATGATGCCCTCTTCCCGCAGCTCGCGCAGGGCCCGGTTGATGGTGGGGCGGCTGACGCCGGGGCATGCACGCTCGACGTCCACGTAGCGGAAGGTGGTGGGCAGCCGCTGTACTGCATCGCGGACCAGCTCGCGCTTGGCCCCGCGCCCGGACGTGACCGCGCCGACCCGCGCGTCGATCTCGGAGTAGGCGCCGAACACGACCACTCCCAACAGGTACTCGAGCCAGGGCCGGAGCGTATGCGTGCCTTCGTGCCAACCACGGGACGATGCCCGCAGCGCCTCGTGATAGCTCTCCTTCGTCTGCTCGACCAGGCGCTCCAGGCTGACGTACCGGCCCACGTCGTGCCCGGCGTGGTAGAGCAGAAGCAGCGTGAGCAGACGCGCCATCCGGCCATTGCCGTCGAGGAACGGGTGGATGCACAGGAAGTCGAGGACGTAAGCCGCGATGAGGATCAGCGGCTCCACCTCTCCGCGCTCCCACTCCTCTTCGAAACGCTGGTGCAGATCGCGCATCGCGCCGGCCGTCTGGTATGCCGGCACCGGCTCGAAGCGCACGATGCGCGTGCCGTCGGGCTGCACCTCGGTGATGCTGTTGTCCACCGATTTCCAGCGGCCGCCGGGAAGGGTGGTGAAGTGGTAGAGATCGCGGTGCAGCTGCAGCACCACGTTCGGCGTGCGGGAAATGTACGGATGGTTCGCGTGGATGGTGGCCAGCACGTCTCGATAACCGGCGATCTCCTGTTCCGGCCGGTCGCGGGGCGCCGTGCTTTCTGCCACCAGCGCGCGCAGCCGTTCGGGCGCGGCGGTAATTCCCTCGATGCGATTCGATGATTCGGTGCTCTCGATCACCGCGGCATGCCTCAGCGTCTCGAGCACCTGCGGTGCGTGGTCGCGGAACAGCTGGATCCGCCCCTTGCGCTCGGCGATCGCGGTGAGCGTCCGCAGGAGCCCGTGGGTTATCTGCGTGTTCCGAAGAAAGCCGGGATCGAAAGATCGCATCGATGCTGCCCTGCAAAATGTGATCACGAACACGCGAGATGATCATGTTAATGAATCATGATCACGTTTGCCAAGCCATTCGAGGGGGCCTGTCACGCATTCAGGGCGTCAAAACGTGATCATCCCCGCCGCTCGTGATCACGTTAATCGATCATGATCATCTTCCCATCTCCACCTCCGCGACTCCCACCCCGGATAGATCTTACGCGGAGACGCGGAGAACTCATCGCGGCGCGGCACTCCCCGCGTCTCCGCGGCTCCGCGTGAGACCAGAAGACCGCATCCTCCGCGCGGGATGTGAAAAGCGGACAGAACGCAACCCGTTGTGGAGAGCGCGTCTCCACATCACCAGATCTGCGGGTGCGGGAAGGTTTCGCGGCGGGCGCGGAGGTGCTAAATTAGGGAGCACCCATCCGCCGGGAATCATCCCCGTTTTCAGCGCCGTTCCAGATCGCCCTTGAGCCGTATCCGCAGAGCCGACGCGTCACCGCAGCCCGTAGGCGACCTGGTCGCGCGCTTCCTGGACCGGTCGGGGCTGGCGGGCCGCGTCGAGGCCGCCAGCGTGCTCACCGACTGGCCGCAGCGCGTGGGCCCGCAGATCGCCGCGGTGACCGCGCCCACCCGCCTGGCCGACGACACGCTGTTCGTGTCGGTGGCCACCAGCGCGTGGATGATGGAGCTGAACCTGATGAAGGGCGAGCTGATCAAGCGCGTGAACACGGGGCGCAAGGAGGGGCGGATCCGCCACATCGTGTTCGTGATGGCGGCGTGACCCGGCACCGCGCAAACCCTTGCGCGGCGCGAACTTTCGGCCCTGCTTCGGGGTACTGGAAGGGATGATGGACTCAGCGAATCACAGCGACGAGGGGGGCATGGCTTCCAGCTCCGCAGCCCACGAATACAATGCCGGCCAGATCCAGGTCCTAAAGGGGCTGGAGGCGGTCCGCAAGCGCCCGGGGATGTACATCGGCTCCACCAGCGCGCGCGGCCTGCACCACCTGGTCTACGAGGTGGTCGACAACTCGATCGACGAGGCGCTGGCGGGCTACGCCACGCACGTGGACGTGGTCATCCACCCCGACAACTCGATCACCGTGGTCGACGACGGCCGCGGCATTCCCGTCGACCTGCACCCCACCGAGAAGGTGCCCGCCGTTGAGCTGGCGCTGACGGTGCTGCACGCCGGCGGCAAGTTCGACAACGAGGGCGAGGGATCGTACAAGGTCTCGGGCGGCCTGCACGGCGTGGGCGTGTCGGTCGTCAACGCGCTCAGCGAGTGGCTGCGCGTGACGGTGAAGCGCGGCGGCCAGATCCACGAGATGAGCTTCTCGCGCGGCGACAAGACCAGCGACCTGGCCGTCATCGGGGAGACCGGGGAGCGCGGGACCACCGTCTCCTTCAAGCCCGACACCGAGATCTTCGAGGAGACCACCTACTCGTTCGACGTGCTGTCGAGCCGCCTGCGCGAGCTGGCGTTCCTGAACAAGGGCGTGCAGATCACCCTCACCGACGAGCGGCCCACGCTGGAGGGCGGCGAGGTGCGGCGCGACGAGTACCACTACGAGGGCGGGCTGCGCGAGTTCGTGGAGCACCTGCGCGGCGCGCGCAAGCCGCTGCACCCCGAGGTGGTGTACATCGAGGCGTCGAAGCCCGAGGCCGAGATCGAGATCGCCTTCCAGTACGACGACGGGTACAACGAGAACACGTTCACCTTCGTCAACAACATCAACACGCACGAAGGCGGCACGCACCTCACCGGCTTCAAGAGCGCGCTGACGCGCACCATCAACGACTACGCCCGCCGCGTGGGGCTGTTCAAGAAGGGCGGCGTGGAAGGTCTCTCGGGCGACGACGTGCGCGAGGGGCTGACCTGCGTGATCAGCGTGAAGGTGCGCGAGCCGCAGTTCGAGGGGCAGACCAAGACCAAGCTGGGCAACAGCGAGGTCAAGGGCGCGGTGGAGAGCACGGTCAACGAGAAGTTCAGCGAGTACCTGGAGGAGCACCCGGGCGTCGGCCGCGCGATCATCGAGAAGGCGATCAGCGCCGCCCGCGCCCGCGAGGCCGCCCGCAAGGCGCGCGACCTGACGCGCAAGAAGAGCGCGCTGGAGACGGGCGTCCTCCCCGGCAAGCTGGCCGACTGCTCCAGCAGCAACCCCGAGATCGGCGAGCTGTACATCGTCGAGGGCGACTCGGCCGGCGGCAGCGCCAAGCAGGGGCGCAAGCGCGAGTTCCAGGCGATCCTCCCGCTGAAGGGGAAGATCCTGAACGTGGAGAAGGCGCGCTTCGACAAGGTGCTCTCGAACGACGAGATCCGGGCCATCATCACGGCCATCGGCACGGGGATCGGCGACGACGAGTTCAGCCTGGAGAACGCGCGCTACCACAAGATCATCATCATGACCGACGCGGACGTGGACGGCAGCCACATCCGCACCCTGCTGCTGACCTTCTTCTTCCGGCAGATGCGGCAGCTGATCGACGAGGGGTACGTCTACATTGCCCAGCCGCCGCTGTACCTGGTGAAGAAGGGCAAGCAGGAGACGTACGCGTACAGCGACGCCGAGCGCGACGAGCTGCTGGCGCGGCTGAAAGGTCCGGCGAGCGGGGACGGGGATGGCAAGGAGACCAAGGGGATCCACATCCAGCGCTACAAGGGCCTGGGGGAGATGAACCCCGACCAGCTCTGGAAGACCACCATGGACCCGGAGACGCGCACGCTGCTCCAGGTGACCATGGAGGACGCCGCCCTGGCCGCCGACATCTTCGAGCGGCTGATGGGCGAAGAGGTGGAGCCGCGCCGCAAGTTCATCGAGGAGAACGCGCGCTACGTGAAGAATCTGGACGTGTGACGAGCACGCCGGGCGCAGGCGGTCGCGAAGAGCGGCTCCGGGACGAGTTCCCGGGGCCGCTCGCGCGTTACGGCCACTCTTGCCACTTGGCGGGAAGCGAGCTATACATTCCGATGAACCCCAAGAATTCTGGTCCAACTGGACGCAAGCCCGATCGCCGGCGGGAGTTCCACATCACCCGCCACCCGGGGTACGTCCCCGAGGATGCGATCCGGGAGTTCCTGCTCCAGCGTCAGGACGAGGTGACGCTTCGCGGCGTCGCGGAAGAGGTCGAGACTTCGCACGAGACGGTGCGCGGCTTCATCGAGGGCGACCGGGTCACGCGCAGCACCACGATCTGGAAATTCTCGAAGTACTACCTCGACTTTCACCCCGTGGGGTACGTGGCCGAACGGAAGCCTTCTCCCGACGATCCGCCGTCCGGCGTCACGGTGCCTCTTCCGCAGCTGAAGGAGGTGCTGCGCGAGCCGGGGCTGGGTTCGGCCGAGCAGAACCTCGAACTGCTGGTGGAGCTGGCGAAGCGGTTTCCCGACGAAGTTCCCGAGTTCGCCGACCGGCTGAAGGAGTGGCTGAAGACCGTCGTGGCCGCGGAGTACCTCGGGAGCTCACCGCCGAAGCGCCCTCCCCGGCGGAGGCAGCGGAAAAGCTCAAATGGGTAGAGGGACGATCGAGCGATGTGTCGAGCGGCCCCGGGACGAACTCCCGGGGCCGCTTTTTCGTCCATCCGTGTGAAAGCGTGCACCATCCTTTCGCGCTCCGAATCGGACTTCCGTACGAGCGGTGGCGGTGTTTTGGCGCTCTGTTGCTGCGGCGCGGGGCGCCTGCTAAACATTTGCATGAACAGCCTACCTCGTGGCCAAAGTGGCCGCATCGCCGGGGAAGCCCGGTACGTGCACTTCGCCTCTTCGTGGCGCTACATCCCCACCGAGCTGCTGCGCGAGTTCACCCTGGAGCTGATCGCGCAGTTCCGCATCCGCGGCGTGGCCGAGATGGCGGGCGTGGCCAAGGACACCGTGCGCAAGTTCGCGCACGGGCTGAGCGAGCCCAACCTGACCACCCAGAAGGCGCTGGGCGAGCTCTTCCTGCAGATGCACCCGGCCGGGGTGCTGGCGGAGCACGGCCGCGAGCACGACCGGAAGTGGCGCCTTCGCCCGCGCCTGGCCGACCTGCTGCCGCGCGGCGAGCCGGCCGCGCGCGCCGCCCTGGCGGCCATCTTCCGCGAGGCGCGCGGCGCCACGGCGGGCGCGCAGGAGAGCATCGGCCGCATCGAGCGGTGGCTGGAGCTGCAGGTGCGCGGCGAGTACTGGGCCGAGCACAACTGCCGCGAGGTCGCCCGGCGCCCGCCGCGCCGCGTGGGCGCGGAGCCGGGAACGCGCACCACTCGCCGCCGCCGCAGGCGCGAGCCGTGGGAGATGGACGAGGACGACGGTTAGCGCCCGCCCGGCCTTGTCGCGCGGGGAGCGGGTGGCGAGCTTGTCGCGCTCGCGAACCCACTCTCCCGCCGCGGACGCCGCTTGCTCGACCTGGACACGCTGATCTCGACGCTCCCCGCGCGGCCGGACCCGGCGGCGCTGGTGGCCGGGTTCGTTCCGCCGCGCCGCTTCGCGGAGAAGCGGTTCGACGACTACCGCCCCGACCCGCGGCACCCGTCGCAGGCCGGGGCGGTGCGGCGGCTGCGCGAGATCGCGGGGGAGCTGCGCGGCGCGGCGGAGGCGGGGCTCGGCCGGCGCCTCCGCGCGCTCTTCGGGGCGGAGGAGCGGGGGAGCGGGGTGTACCTGGATGGCGGGTTCGGGGTGGGCAAGACGCACCTGCTGGCGGCGCTCTGGCACGAGGCGCCCGGGCCGAGCGCCTACCTGAGCTTCGACGAGCTGGTGTACACGATCGGGCTGCTGGGCGTGGAGGGGACGCGCGAGGCCTTCCGCGGGCGGCGGCTGGTGGCGGTGGACGAGTGGGAGCTGGACGACCCCGGGAACCTGAAGATGGCGCTGGCGTTCCTGCGAGGTGCGCTGGCGGACGGGATCCGGGTCGCGACGACGTCCAACACCATTCCCGACGAGCTGGGGCGGGGGCGATTCGACCAGAAGAACTTCCGGTCGGAGATCGAGGAGCTCTCGGGCGCCTTCGAGGTGCTGGAGATCGAGGGCGCGGACTTCCGCCACCGCCGCTTCCAGGCGGACCCGGGCCGCGCGTACTTTCTGGACGCCGCGGCGCTGGAGCAGGCGGAGCGGCGCGCGGGGGACAGGGCGCTCGCGGCGGACTTCGGCGCGCTCCTCCGCGCGCTGGGCGAAGTGCACCCGATCCGCTACGTGGCGCTGGTGGAGAGCGCCGACGAGCTGCTGGTGAGGGACGTGCGCCGGGTCACCTCGCTGTTTGACGGGCTGCGGTGGGTGCACTTCGTCGACAAGCTCTACGACCGCGCCGTCTCGGTCGCCATGTCGTCCGAGGCGGCGCTGGGGGAGCTGTTCCCGGCGGAGTTCCTGAGCGGCGCGTACGGGAAGAAGTTCTCGCGCTGCCTGTCGCGGATGGAGGAGATGCTGGGGGAACGGGAGGGGGAAGGAAGTGCTGAGTGCTGAGTGCTGAGTGCCAAGTGCCAAGTGCCAAGTGCCAAGTGCCAAGTGCCAAGTGGCAAGTGCCAGACGGTTGGAAGTCGCGGCGAGCGTAGGAGCTGGATCTTCGCTCCCAGGCGACCTTGCCCGATCTTCTCGCTGTCCCCTGCTGTTGCGTGAGGGATGCGCGCCCGAAGGGCCGGGAACCCGGCGGGGCGGATGCAATGATGCAGGTTGATCGAGACGGGCTCTCGGCGGAGATGAATCCGCCGGGGGCCCGGCGCCGTTGGGCACAGTCGTACCGTGCCCTACGGCGCGCGCAGCCCGGTTTGGCGCCCAAGCGCCAAACACGCCCGAATCCCGAAGTTCAGGATCGTCCTGTCGCGACGCGGGGATCGGCGCGGGTGTCCGGTGCAACGCGTAACTTCGGCACCCCATTTGCGTTACCGGCCGCCGACGACGGAGCGGAGGCCCCGTCGCGGCGGAAACACGAAAGGGTGGAGGAAACGTATGGGTATCCTGTGGATGATCATCATCGGCCTGATCGCCGGCGCGATTGCCAAGCTGATCATGCCGGGGCGTGACCCGGGCGGGATCATCGTCACCATCCTGCTCGGCATCGCGGGCTCGCTGATCGGTGGGTTCCTGTTCGGCGGCAGCGACGGGCGGGTCGGCCTCATCGGCTCGGTCGTCGGCGCGCTGATCCTCCTGGGGCTCTACCGCCTCATCATCGGCCGGCGCGCGCACGTCTAACCGCGCGCGCACCCGACGCAACGAGCCCCCTCCGGAGAGATCCGGCGGGGGCTCGGTGCTTTTCTACCGACCTTGTCGCGGGTGAGGTGCGGTAAAGAGTTCGCGTCGCGGCGGGGATGGTATCGCGAAAATGCGAGTGAACTCGCGGCTACAAAAGCACGCAGTCCGCCTTCGCGGACTTCCCGCGGGGCAGATGGCGGCGCGCGTCCGCCGGTCACGAACGGTATCGTACTTCCGTACTCTCGTACTTCCGTACTCGGCCGTCAGTCTTCCAGCGTCCGGCGGCTCCGCTTCACCTCGGAACGGTGCTTCTTGGCGCGGAGGCGCTCCTCGCGCGAGGCGGCGCTGGGGCGGGTCTTCCTGCGCTTCTTGGGCACGACGAGCGCCTGGCGGACCAGCTCCACGAAGCGCTCGGTGACCGCTTCCTTGTTCTGGTGCTGGCTGCGGTGCTCGCTGGCCGCCAGCAGCAGCGTGCCCTCGCCGCTGATGCGGTTCGCCAGCTTCTCGCGGATGCGGGCGCGCTGCTCGTCGCTCAGGCTGGGCGACGCGTCCACGTCCCACACCAGTTCCACGCGCGTGGAGCTGGTGTTCACGTGCTGGCCGCCGGGGCCGCCCGAGCGGGTGGCGCGGTACGCCAGCTCGGTCCGGGGAACCCAGAGCGACTCATTGATGGCCAGGACGCCGTCGTCGCTCATCCCGGCTGCACCGACACCAGCTCTACGTCGAAGATGAGCGTGGAGTTGGCGGGGATGATCACCCGTCCGCTGGCGTCGGTCTGCGGCGTGGAGCCGTACCCGAGCGACGGCGGGATGATCAGCCGGCGCGTGCCGCCCTCCTTCATCCCCGGGATCCCCTGGCTGAAGCCGGCGATCAGCCCGGCGTCGCCCAGCGTGAAGAGGAGCGGCGCTCCGCCCCGCGAGGTCTCGATGCCGCTGCCGTTGGACAGCCAGAGCGTGTAGTGCACCTGCACCCGGCTGTTGGCCTGGGCCACGTCGCCCGTGCCCACGATGATGTCGGCGTACTTCAGCCCCGACGCGGTGGTCACGGTGTCGGTGCCGGCGGGGAGCGCGGGTGGGGGCCCGATCTCCAGCCGGGCGCCGGTGGGGTCGCCGAAGCAGGCGGAAAGCACGGCCAGCGAGGCCGTGGCGAACAGGATCCCGAGCTTCAAGAGGTCTTCCTTGCGGCGGTGGTTTTTTGACGCGAGCGCACGGAGGATGGAATATACCACTCCGGGCGCGTTCGCTGAACCCGCTGCCGGGCACGCACTTCGCAGTCGCCCTGCGCCCGCTCGATGCATTCCGAGCCACTTTCGTTCCCGACGGATCAACGCCGATGACCGACATGCGCTCCACCGTGCAGAGCTCCACCCCACGCCACTACCACCTGATCGGCATCGCGGGGACGGCGATGGCCTCGCTCGCCGGGCTGCTGCGCGCGGCGGGGCACACGGTCACCGGGAGCGACGAGAACGTCTACCCGCCCATGTCGGACCAGCTGCGGGAGATGGGGATCGACTACGCGGTCGGCTTCCGGCCCGAGAACCTGGAGCCGCGCCCGGACTGGGTGATCGTGGGAAACGCCATCTCCCGCGGGAACCCCGAGCTGGAGGCGGTGCTGGACCGGCGGCTGCCGTACACCTCGGCGGCGCACACCCTGAAGGAAGAGTTCCTGCGCACCCGCAAGGTGCTGGCGGTGGCGGGAACGCACGGGAAGACGACCACCACGTCGCTGCTGGCCGCGGCGCTCGAGGGCGCGGGGCTGAACCCGTCGTTCCTGATCGGCGGGGTGGCCGAGAACTTCGGCAGCAGCTACCGGCTGACCGACTCGGAGTGGTTCGTGATCGAGGCCGACGAGTACGACACGGCGTACTTCGACAAGGGCCCCAAGATGTGGCACTACCTGCCGTACGTGGGGCTGGTGAACAACATCGAGTTCGACCACGCCGACATCTACCGCGACGAGGAGGCGTACCGCTTCGCCTTCGCGCGCTTCATCAACCTCGTCCCCGGCAACGGCGCGCTGGTGGCCGGGTGGGACTCGCCCATCGTGCGCGAGCTGGCGCCGAAGGCCTTCGCGCCGGTGGAGAGCTTCGCCTACGGCGACGGTGCTTCCGGAGACGGCGGGCACCCGGTGTGGACGGCGGAGGGGGTGGAGTTCGGGGCGGAGGGAACGCGCTTCACCGTGCTGCGCGGCGGCGAGCGCTGGGGCGAGGTGGACACGCCGCTCTCCGGCGCGTTTAACGTGCGCAATTGTCTGGCGGTGATCGCGGTGGCCGAGTTCATCGGCGCCGACCGCGACGGCGTGCGCGAGGGGCTGCGCACCTTCCGCAGCGTGAAGCGGCGCATGGAGGTGCGCGGCGAGGCGCGCGGGGTCACGGTGATCGACGACTTCGCGCACCATCCCACCGCTGTGCGCGAGACCATCGACGCGGTGCGGCAGCGGTACGGCGACCGGCCTCTCGTCGCGATCTTCGAGCCGCGCAGCTACACGGCGCAGCGCCGCGAATTCCAGGATGCGTACCGGGCCGCGTTCGCCTCGGCGGACCAGGTGGTGCTGGCGGGGCTCTTCCACCCCGAGCGCTACACCGAGCAGACGGCGATGAACCCGCGCGAGCTGGTGGAGGCGTGGAAGGGCGAGGGAAAGGAGGCGTGGTACATCCCCGAGCCCGACGACATCGTGGCGCACCTGGCGCCGCGGCTGCACCACCGCGAGGTGGTGCTGGTGATGTCGAACGGCGGCTTCGGCGGCATCCACGACAAGCTGCTGAAGGCGCTCGGCGAGGGGGGGTGAGGCGGGGAGCTACGCGGGCGTGGAGATGCGGGCGGCGATGCTGGGGAGTTCGGCGCGGAGGTTTTCGGCAGCCAGCCCCAGCAGGCGCGCGACGATTGGAACCGCTCGCTCGGCGTCCCGCTCCGACGCGGCCTCCCAGCCGTACTCCAGCGTGTTTCGCAGCTTGCGCAGCTGGTTCACGTCGCGGAGCGCCCGCTCGAAGTCTTCCCCGCCGATGATTCCCGCCGCGGTGAGCGTGACCTCGTGATGGTTCTGGGCGCGCGCCTTCACGTTGCGCGAGCGCACCAGCGCGTAGGCGGCCAGCCGCGCCGCGTCGTACGCGCGGATCACGCGGCCTTCGGCGCTCAGGCCGGCGGCTCGCGCGTCGTGATAACCCTTGAGCGCGTTGGCCCAGATCCCGGCCACCTCTTCGTCGGGGGCGGATTCCCGGGCAAGCATCCCCGCGGATAAAAGCGCTTCGATGCGGTCCGTCATGCGGCCATTCGCTCCCGCTGCGGGAAGAGGTTCTCGGAGCCGATCAGCCAGATCTTCGGGGCGCGAAGCGCCGACGGGAGAAAGCTGACCCGCGGGTCGTTCCAGCGAAGGAAACGCTCCCGGTCGATCCACTTGTCGTCGAGCTTGCGATCGAGCAGGCCGAAGATGTACAGGAAATCGAAGGAATCGCCGAGCTCCTCCCCGTACACAAGCAGGTCGATGTCGCTGTCGGGGCGGGCGTCGCCGCGGGCGAGGGAGCCGAAGATGAACGCCGCCTCCACGCCGGGAACGCCCGCGAGCCCCGCGCGGAGGAGGAGGGGGATGCCGTACGTGGCCACCAGCTTCTCGATCGCGCGCCACTCGGGCGTGTAGCCGCTGCGCACGTACACCACGCGCCGGCCCTCGTGCTCGCGCCGCACCAGCCCCATCTCCACCAGCCGGGCCAGCTCCTTCTGCAGCGAGCGCTTGCCGATGCCGGTGTCGCGCTCCAGCGCGCGCACGTGCAGCCGCGACTCCGGCCGCGCGACGAAGTGCGCGAGCAGGCGGGCGCGGGCCTCGGAGCCTACGAAGGCGGAGAGCTGATCCAGTTCCATGCCCTCAATTGTAGGGCAACGCTGCGGCACGTCAAGCCGTCAGCTGGGGGCGCCGTTCCGTGCTCTCGTACTCCCGTACTTTTCCTACTTCTGCGAGCACGAAAAAAGGCCCCCCGGCGCACCAGCGCCGGGAGGCCTCCGATTCATCGACCAGCAAGCGGCGAAGCTCAGCCGAGGCGCCGGGGCTCGCCGGCGGCGGCGGGCGTCTCCACGACCGGCGCGGCCGGGGCGGCGGCGACCTGCGCGGGCGCGGCGGGCGTCGCCTGCAGGTAGTTCTGCTGCTGGTTGGCCTGCACCGACTGGTCGTCGAGGCCGTTCAGCGAGCGCTTGAAGTCGCGGATCCCCTTGCCCATGCCGCTGGCGAGCTCGGGCAGCCGCTTCGCGCCGAAGAGCAGCAGCAGGACGGCGAAGATCAGGATCATCTCGAAGGGGCCGAGTCCGAGTCCCATCGGAACCTCCTCACGGAAAGGGAAGCGCGGGCGCATGCCCGCGCATGTGCTGGCGGAGAGCCGGAGCGCAGTTTCATATCCTGCAAGCCGTACAAGATACTACAATCGGCCGTGCCGTTCAATGGTGGCGGCGGGCGCGCTCCCGCGCCGGAAATCGTTCGCGAACAATATGTTAGCCGCGCGGATCGCCGATGGTCGGGCAACGGCGGATGTCGTCCGGAGCCATCGCCGACGCGGTGTAGGAGTTTGGCTGACGCGTGGGGAGATGAGGGGGACAGGGGGACAGGTGCGTGTCCGGATGCGGCGGGGCGGGGGAGCGGGGGATGCGCTACATTGCCGCGTCGCCCGATTCCACCGCTGATGGAGATGCCGTGTTCGCGAATCGCCCGCTCATCCTCGGCCACCGCGGCGCGCCGCGCGAGGCGCCGGAGAACACCATGCGCGCCTTCCGCCGGGCGATGGAGCAGGGCGCGGACGGCATCGAGCTGGACGTGCAGCCCTCCGCCGACGGCGTTCCCGTCATCCTGCACGACGACACGCTGGACCGCACCACGGACTCGCGCGGCGACGTCGCCGACCTGGCGTGGGAGAGTATCTCCGCCGCGCGCGCGGGCGGCGAGCCGGTGCCGCGGCTGGAGGAGGTGGCGGCGTGGGCGGCCGAGTCGGGCGCGTTCCTGAACGTCGAGATCAAGCGCCGCGGCGTGGAGGCCGCCGCGCTCGCCGCCATCGCCGAGGCGGGGCGGACGCGGGCGACACTCTTCTCCTCGTTCGACGTGGGCTCCGTGGCCGAGGTGCGGCGGCTGGACCCGTCCGCGGCGTGCTGGCTGCTGACGGAGCGGTGGAGCCCGGCGGTGCTGGAGCTGGCGCGCGACCTGGGCGTCGGGGGCGTGTGCCTGCACGATCCGCTCGCCACGCCCGCGGTGCTGGAGACGCTGCGCGCCGCCAGCCTGGGCTCGGTCGTGTGGACGGTGGACAAGCCCGGGCGCATCCGCGCGCTGCTGCGGGCCGGCGTCGCGGGGATCATCACCAATCATCCCGCCACCGGTATCCAGGCGCGCGCGGAGGTGGAGGCGGAGGGCGCGTCATCGACTGGGTGATGGGGAAGACACGGGAGGCGGTGCATCTCCCTGTCCCCTGTCCCCTTGCAGTTGGTCCGCCGCTTGCCTTTGATCGGCGCAACGATCCACAATCGAGGCCGGACCGATGCTCCTGACCCTTGCCGCGGCGGCGCTCTTCCAGCAGCAGCCGCAGCGTGACACCACGCCGCGTCCGCGCACGGACACCATCTACATCGGCCCGCGGCCGGCGGCCCCGCCCGGCGCGCCGCCGTCCGCGCAGCCGGGCATCGTGACGCGGGCACCGTCCGCCGTGGCGGACACTTCGACCGCCATCTTCGACTCGCCGGCCACGCGCGCGCTGGTGGAGCGGGTGATCCGCGCGGGGGCGCAGGTGCCCGCGGGGCTGGACGACTACACTGCGCGGATGAACGCGGCCATCTACCTCTCCATCCGTGCCGACTCGGCGCAGAACGGCGAGGTGCCGGTCACGATCGACGAGTTCGCGGGGCAGGTGCGATGGGCGCGCGGTGAGGCCTTCGAGCAGCGCGTGACCGGGCACCGCGTGCGGATGCTGGCGCCCACGCCGTACACCGTGGGCTCGCTGCTCGAGTCGCCGTGGGTGATCCCGCACCTGTACGGCAACACCATCTCCGTCTTCTCCCTTTCCGCCACCCCCGGCGCCCGCACGCGGGTCTCCGTGGCCGTGCATCCGTTCTCGTGGCGCGGGCTGGACTTCTACCACTACACCGCGGGCGACACGGTGCGCGTGCGCACGCAGCAGGGCGTAACCACGCTGGTGCCCGTCACCGTGCGCCAGCGCGTGGGGATCACCGACACCGCGCGGACGGTGGCGGGGACCTTCTACGTGGACGTGGACCGTGCCGCCGTGGCCCGCGCGCGCTTCGGGTTCGTGGAGCGGCAGGGGCGATTCATCGCCACCGAGAGCGGCATCTACTTCGAGCTGGAGAACGGGCTCGTCGGCGGGCGCTACTGGCTGCCGTACCGCCAGCGGCGGGAGATCCAGGTCTCCTCGCCGCTCTTCGGCGGTGCGGCGGCCATCCGCATGGTGACGGCGCTCTCCGACTTCCAGGTGAACACCGGCGTGCGCCCCGAGCAGCCCGGGCAGCGCCTGGTGCGCAGGCTGGCGCCGGGCGACACGGCGTTCGCCGACTTCTCGCGCGCGGTGGGCGAATTCGCGCAGGCGGCCGACATCGCCGACTTCTCGGACCTGCGCGCCGCCGTGCGCCCGCCCAGCGCCGACCCCGGCGCGGTGCGCGTCTCCCTGCGCTACGAGCGCGGCGACCACCTCTTCCGCTACAACCGGGTGGAGGGGGCGTACCTGGGGCTGGGAGTGCGGCTGGAGCCGGGGAGCCCCGAGCGGCGCGACTGGGACGTGTACGCCACCGGCGGATGGGCCTTCGCGGAGGGAACGCCGCGCGGCGAGCTTTCCGCGCGGTGGCACCCGCAGCCGCGCCTGCCGGGGGCGCCGCGCTACACGCTGGCGGCCACCGGGTACCGGCGGCTGCGCGACCTGCAGGCCTTCCGCCCGCCGCTGCAGTGGGACCTGGGCTACTCGCTGGGCGCCGCGCTGGCCGGGTACGACGTGCGCGACTACCTGGACGCCACGGGCGGCGAGCTGCAGCTGACGCGGCGCAGTGGGCCGTTCCTGGCCATCCTGGGCGGCCGCTACGAGCGGCAGGACTCGGTGAGCAAGAACGTGAACGGCGGCCTGTTCGGCGGCGTCTCGGGCGACTTCCCGGAGCTGGCCGCCGTCGATCCCGGCACGCACGCCGCGGCCGAGGGCGAGCTGCGCTGGGCGCGCGGGGCGGGGGCGCTGTCGCTGGGGAACTCGCTCTTCGCCTCGCTGCGCGGGGAGCTGGGGCTGGCGGACTTCCGCACGCAGCGGGTGACGGCGCTCCTCTCCTTCCGCCGCACCGGCAAGTACCTCACCTTCAGTGGCCGGGGGGATGCAGGGATCGTAGGCGGGATGGCGCCGCCGCAGTTCCTCTTCCGCTTCGGGGGGACGGAGGGGCTGCGCGGCTACGAGCGCAACGAGTTCGGCGGCAGCCGCGCGGCGCTGGGCCGGGGACGGGTGCTCCTGCATCTCCCCCCGTACGGGAGCCAGCCGATCGCGCGCGCGGCGGGGTTCATCATCCCCCCGCTGCGCCCGGCCATCGTGGTGTCGGCGGACGCGGGGTGGTCGGACGTGTCCGAGGCCTCGCGTCCGTCGCTGGTCCGGCTGGGATCGTCTACGACGGACGGGGTGCGCTGGTCGTACGGGACGGGGCTCAGCATCTTCGAGGACGCCTTCTCGGTGGAGTACGTGCGGCCGGGCGGCGGGGGAAAGGGGAAGTGGTACGTGGGGTTCGTGACCGCGTTCTAGACGGCGTTCGTAAGTTCTGTCAGGTGTGAGAGTCCTAAGTCCTAAGTCCTAAGTCCTAAGTGCTGGAAGCAACAGGATATCGGTCTGTTGACTTGGGACTTGGGACTTAGGACTTAGGACTACTTACTTCGACGGGGCGCGGCGCTTGCAACCTTCGCGGGCGAGCACGGCGGCGCGGCCGCCATCCACCGGAAAGACGGAGCCGGAGACCATGTCGTCCATCAGCCGCCCCCTGGCGGGGCCCTCGTTGACCTTCCGCCTCACCGACCACCTGGGCGAGCTGCGCCAGGAAGAGGCATACTCCCGCAGCGGCCGCGCGGGGCGCACGCTGGCCAAGTCCGGCCGCCTGCGCGTGGTGCTGCTGGCGCTGGCCGACGGGATGGAGATCGGCACGCACCAGGCCGACAGCCCCATGACGCTGCAGGTGCTGGAAGGCGGCCTGCGCTACCGCGACGCGGGCGGCGAGTACGAGCTGCGGCAGGGTGACCTGCTCTTCTTCGGCCCCGGCCAGGCCGAGGACATCCGCGCCATGGCCGCCAGCGCGCTTCTCCTCACAATCAGCGCCGTGGACGACGACTTCCGCCCGGAAGAGCGGGGGAATACGAATTCGTAGGGAAGTACGGGAGTGCGGGAGTGCGGAAGTGCGGAAGTGCGGAAGTGCGGGGATCGTCGTGCCGCGCGGCATCATCCACAGACGAACTGTCGGTGCTCGCCGCGGAAGCCCTCTCCCCGCGCCTTAGAGCGCTCGCCCTCTCCCGATAACGGGAGAGGGTGGGATCGGCGCGGCCTGCAACCTGTCGATCGCACGTCGAAGTCACGTGTGGCGGAGGACGGCGGCCGATGGCTGTCTCGCGAAACGCACTCACGCACTTCCGCACTTCCGCACTTCTTCTATTCCATGTCCACCTGGCGGACGTCCAGCACCTCGGGGAGGGTGGAGAGGCGGTCGCAGACGTCCTTCGGCATCGGGCCGTCGACGGAGATGGCGGCGAGGGCCTCGCCGCCTACCTGGAGACGGGCCTGGTGGTACTCGGCGATGTTGACGCCTGCCTCGCCTAGGATCGTTCCGACGCGGCCGATGACGCCGGGGACGTCGCGGTTGCGCAGGACGACCATGTTCCCGCGCGGCGCCACGTCCACGCGGAAGGCGCCGATGCGCACGATGCGGCCCTGCACGTCGCCCAGGAGCGCGCCCACCACGCGGATGCTGCGGTCGCCTCCCTCCAGCCGCAGCTCCACCTCCTCGCCCGTGTCGCCGGGGCCGTCCACCCGCGTGAACGCCGTCTCGATCCCCCGCTCGGCGGCCACATGGTGCACGTTGACCATGTTGACGTTGCGTCGGTCCACCACGTCGCGCATGGCCCCCATCAGCGCGCCCAGCAGCAGCGGGCGCGGCGCCTGGTCGCGCTTGCCGGCGTAGCGCAGCTCCAGGCTGCTGAGCGGGCCGGGGAGGAGCGCGCGCCCCAGCCGCCCCAGCCGGTCGGCCAGGTTCAGCAGCGGCCGCAGGTCCGCCCACGCGGCGCCGCCCACCCCCGCCGCGTTGATCGCCGCCGACAGGTCGCCCGTGAGCAGCGCGTCGCGGACGGAGAGGCACGCCTCGATGGCCACGCTGCGCTGCGCGTCGGAGGTCGACGCGCCCAGGTGCGGGGTGAGGACGACGTTGGGGAGCCTGCGCAGCGGGCTGTCGGCCGCCAGCGGCTCGGCGGCGTACACGTCCAGCGCCGCGCCGCCGATGCGGCCGCTCTGCAGCGCGTCGATCAGCGGCTCCTCGGCCACGATGCCGCCGCGCGCCAGGTTCAGCACGAAGGCGCCGCGCGGGAGCCGCGCCAGCTCCGGCGCGCCAATCATCCCCTTCGTCTCCGCCGTCAGCGGGGTGTGCACGGTCAGCACGTCGGCGCGGTCCAGCAGGTCGCCCAGCCGCTCGGCGCGCTCCACGCCCAGCTCCTCGAACCGCCCGTTGCCCACGTACGGATCGTACGCCACCAGGTTCATCCCGAAGGCGCGGCCGCGGCGCGCCACCTCGCTGCCGATGCGCCCCAGCCCCACGATCCCCAGCGTCCGCCCGCGGATCTCCGTCCCCCCCAGCTTGGAGCGGTCCCACCGCCCCTCGCGCATCGACGCGTCGGCGCGGGTGATGTGGCGCGCGAGGGAGATGACGACGCCGAAGAAGAGCTCCGCCACCGAGACGGTGTTGCCGCCCGGCGCGTTGATCACCGCGATCCCCAGCTCGGTGGCGGTGGGGAGGTCGATGTTGTCCACGCCCACGCCCGCGCGGCCGATCACCTTCAGCCGCTCGCCGCGGCGCAGCAGGTCGCCGGTGACGCGGGTGGCGCTGCGGCCGATGAAGGCGTCGTACTCGCCGATCTCCTCCAGCACCTCGGCCAGCGGGCGCGTGGGCTTCTCCACCACCTCCACGCGCGGCTCGCCGCGGAGCACGGCCAGTCCCTCGGGGTCCACCTCGTCGGTGACGAGGATGCGGAAGCGGTCCGTCATCCCAGCACCTCCTCGATCGCCGCCAGCAGTGCTTCCAGCTCGTCCACGGTGTGGTCTCCCATGTGCCCGATGCGGATCGTCCGTTCCTTCAGCGGCCCGTAGCCGCCGCCGATCACCCAACCCTCCGCCTTCAGCCGCGCCACGATCTCCGGCGCGGCGACCGGCCCGTCCACGCCGATGCAGGTGACCGTCGGCGAGCGGCATCCCTCCGGCGCGAAGAGCGAGAATCCCCACCTCGCCCCGTCCTCCATCACCCAGTCCCAGCAGCGCCTCGCCATCGCCCGGTGCCGCTCGGCGCGCGCGTCCACACCCTCGGCGGCGATGTGGCGGCACTGCTCGGCCAGCGCGTAGATGAGGGAAACGGCGGGCGTGGTCGGCGTCTGGTGCTTCTTCCAGAACTCGTCGTACTCGATCAGGTCGAAGTACTGCCCGCGCCCGGTGAGCGTGGCCGCGCGCGCCATCATCCGCGCGGACGCGGTGCCGAAGGCAAGGCCGGGCGGCAGCGCCATCGCCTTCTGGCTGCCGGTGAGGACGAAATCCAGCCCCCACGCCTCGGATTCCACGATCGCACCGCCCACGCTGGTGACGCCGTCGGCGAGGACCAGGATCTCCTCCCCCGTCTCGCGCTCCGCCCGCCGCACCGCCTCGGCGATCCCGGAGAGCGGGTCCAGGACGCCGGTGGACGTCTCGGAGTGGACGGCGGTGACCGCGTCGAAGCCGCCAGCGCGCAGGCGCTCGAACACCTGCTCCGGGTCGTGGCACTGCCCCATCGCCACCTCGTACGTCTCCACCTCGCGCCCGCAGTCGGCCACCAGATCGCGGAAGCGCTTGCTGAACGCGCCGTTGACGAGGGAGAGCGCCTTCGACCGAATGCCGTTGCGCACCGACGCCTCCATCAGCCCCGTGGCCGACGACGAGGCCACGTAGACGGGGCGCGAGGTGCGGAAAAGGTCGCGCAGCACGGGATCGCACTCCGCCAGGATGCGCGACATCTCGCTGCCGCGGTGCCCGATCACGGGGCGCACCATGGCTTCGAGCACCTCGCGGCGGACCTCGGTGGGCCCGGGGAGGAAGAAGCGGCCGAAATCGGTCATCTATCGATCAGTCCCAAGTGCCAAGTGCCAAGTAACTGCGGAGTCGGGAGATGCGACGAAATTCGGCGGGCACGATGAAGTCCGCGCAGGCGGACTGCGTGCCGTTGTAGCCGCGACTTCAGTCGCATCTTCGGCCACCTCCGCTCCCGATCTCCCTCCCGACATTCTGGGGGGATGGCGGGGCGCGCGAAACCCGTATGACGGGCAGTCCGCCCCTGCCCGATCTAAGGGGCGGGGGCGGACTGATGGCGTGCGGACAGTCTATCGCGCGGCCGCGGATGCGGCGAGGTCCGCGTCGCCGCGGCCAAGCACGGCGGCCCACTCGCTGGCGCGCAGCCGCTCTCTGTCCGCCGCCGTCGCGGCGAGGGCGAGGACGGGCGCCAGGCTCCGGCCGCGCAGCACGAAGTCCGCGCCCGCGGCCACCGCCGGGCGAAAGGCGACGCCCATGTACGCGGCGAACGCATCCACCGCGGGCCGCGCCTCCAGGTCCGTCGCGCCGTCGCCGACGAGCAGGGAGGGGCGAGGAAGATTCCACCCGCGGATCACCTCCGTCTTCCCCCCGCTCCGCGCCACCGGCGACGCGGTTTCGTATCCCGCGTACGAGCCGTCGTCCGCGAAGTCGAGGCCCACGGCGGTGACGGCGTCCAGCGGGAGGCCCAGCGCGCGGGCGACGTCGTCCACCGCGGGGCGCACGCCGCCGGAGAGGATGCGCACCGTCTTTCCCAGCCAGAGCAGCGCGGCCACGACCTCGCGCGCGTCCGGCACCAGCGCGGCCACGTAGTCGCGCCCGAGCCCCTCCACCTGCGCGCGGGTGGGGCGGATGATGGCGAGGCGACGGCCGTAGACCTCTTCCAGCGCCACCTCACCCTGCATGGCCGCGTCGGTGAGCGCGCTGATCTCGGCCGCGAACGGGCCGGCCAGCTCGTCGATGCCCTCGATCGCCGCGAGGGTGGAGTCGCAATCGAAGATGACGGAGGCGAAGCCGGTCATCTAGCGGCCCTGCTCGGATTCGGAAAGAGCAAGGAAGGCGAATGAATTCGCGGCAACAACGGCCCGAAGTCCGCCTTCGCGGACTCGCGCTTCGCCATCCGCGCGCGCATCCGGCCTCGTCGCATCCTGAACTCCGCGCAGGCGGAGTGTGTGCCGTTGTAGCCGCGAGTTTACTCGCATTTTCGATATCAATCCTCGCACTCCGATCTCCATCAATCCCCACCTCCCACGCGGCCCAGACCCGCCGGGAGCGCGAGGACGAAGAGCGAGCCGCGGCCGGGCTCCGAGCGCACGCTGATGTCGCCGCCCAGGCGCCGGGCGAGCTGGCGGGAGAGGGCGAGGCCGATCCCCACCCCGCCGAAGCGGCGCGTGGCCGAGCCGTCGGCCTGGCGGAACTCGTCGAAGACGCGGTCCAGCGCCGCCTCGTCCATCCCGATCCCCGTGTCCTCCACCTCCCACACCACCAGGTGCCGCGCGTCGCCCGTCCGCCGCGCCTCGTCGCTCCACGGCGAGCCGCTGGACATGCGCACGCGCAGCGCCACCCCGCCCTGGAAGGTGAACTTGAAGGCGTTGGAGACGAGGTGGCGGAGGATGCGCACCACCTGGCTGGGGTCGGTGCGCACGGGAACGGTCGCGTCGGGCACGTCCACGCGCACTTCCAGGTGCGGCGGCGGCGGGGCGATGCCGGACATGGCGGCGCGGAGGAGCGCCACGGCGTCGCAGGTCTCCACCTGCGGCTCCAGGCGGCCCAGCTGCAGGCTGTTCAGGTCCAGCAGGTCCTCGATCAGCCGCAGCAGCTGCGAGCCGGCCTCCTCGATCCGCACCACCTGCGCCGCCGCGTCGTCCGGCAGCCTGCCCGTGTCGCGCAGGAGGAAGGCGTAGCCCAGGATGGCGGTGAGCGGCGTCCGCAGCTCGTGCGACACGTTGGCCAGCAGCTCGCCGCGCAGCCGGCGCGCCTCCTCGGCCTCGCGGAAGCGCGCCTCCAGCTCCACGTTCTGCAGCCGCAGGAGCGCGTTGGCGCGCTGCAGGTCGTCGATCAGGTGCGCCTTCTCGGCCGTGGCGGAAAGCTGGTCGGCCACGAGGCGGAGGAGATGCCGGTCGTGCGGGCGGGGCGCCCCGGCGTCGCGGAAGTAGAAGGTGATGGCCCCCTCCGGCTGCCCGTCCAGCAGCAGGGGAAGGGAGACGGCCGAGGCGAAGCCCAGCTCGCGCGCCACCTCCCACCAGTCGTCCAGCGCGGGGTCGGCGAACACGTCGTGCACCTCGACCACGCGGTTCTCGCCCGCTGCCACCCCGGTGGGCCCGGCGCCCAGGCGCACGCGCGTCTCGCCCAGGAAGGCGGCGTACTCCGGGGGCCAGTTCCACGCCGCCGCCAGGCGCAGCACCGGCCCGTTCTCGCGCAGGAACACGGAGGCGAACGCAGCGCCCACGAGCGGCGAAACGCGTTCCAGCGCAAGACGATACACTTCGGCCGGCGAGGCGGCGGTCAGGAACGCGTGGGCGATCTCGCGGGCGGCCTGCACCTCGCGCAGCAGCGTGTCGGCAGCCGGAAGCGGCGCCGCGACTGGAAATTCGGGCAATGACGGTCTCTTGACGGAAGAGGGGGCGGCTCCTACTGTAGGTGCGAACGGCGTTGCCGTTTGTGGGTTTTCGCCGATTTCCACCCCTCTACAGGAGCTCCGCGGTGAACAAGACCGAACTAGTCAGCGCGCTCGCGGCGAGCGCGGAACTGAGCAAGGCCGAGGCCTCGCGCGCCGTCGATGCGCTGTTCTCGGTGGAGAACGGCCTCATCGCCAGGGCGCTGCGCGAAGGCAACAAGGTGCAGATCACCGGGTTCGGCAGCTTCGAGGCCAAGAAGCGCGAGGCCCGCAAGGGGCGCAACCCCCGCACCGGCAAGGAGATCAACATCGCCGCCTCGACCAGCCCCGTGTTCCGCGGCGGCAAGAGCTTCAAGGACTCGTTCGGAGGCTGAGGCCGAGCGACCGGCAGCCGCGAGAGCCACGGCCCCGCCGTGGCTCTCGTCGCGTCCGCACGCATGGCGCGCCGAAGACGCCCTTCCGAGCCTTCGCGGGGAACCATCTATCCCCTGCTGGACCTGCACGGCCACACCGGTGGCGAGGCGCGGGCCCGGACCGAGTCGTGGCTGCGCGCCCGCGCCGCCGGCGGCGAGCGCACGGTGGTGATCGTCACCGGCCGCGGCAACCGCTCGCAGGGCCTCCCAGTCCTCCGCGGCGAGGTGGAGCACCTGCTCACCCTGCTCACCGGCGAGGTGGTGCTGCGCTGGGAGATGACGGTCGGCGGCGGCGGCTTCCGCGTGGAGCTGCGCCCCGCGCGCGAGACCGTTGCCCGCGCGGACGACGGCAGGCTGCTGCGCGACCACTCGCACGCCCTCCGCCGCCAGGCCGAGGAGGCGCTGATCGAGCTGGGGATCACCCCCACGCCGCCGCTGGTCCTCGCCGAGATCCGCCGCATCCTGGCGGAGGAAGAGGGCTGAGGATTGGCACCGGCGGATGGCGGCGAAGCTATTTCCCGAATCGCCCCCCGCGCAAGCCGTTTTCCGGGCCGCGCATCATGCCGGTCACCGGCGACTGAAGTCGCAGCAACAACGACGGGAAGCCTCGCAAACTGCGCGAGGCTGTTCGGCTCGCTTCCGGCTGCGGAGTGACGTCAGCGCGGCGGAAGGCGCCATCATCATCATCGAAACCAAGAAGAAGCGGGGGCGGCAGAACCTTCTGCCGCCCCCACTTTCTTCATCTCCATGCCTGTCTTGCGGTTAGCGCTCCAGCGCGAGGGTCCTCACCGCCTGGGTGTCGGCGCTCACCGTGACGACCGGCTCGCGCACCTCGGGGAGCTGCACGCCGCCGCGGGCGAGGCGGAGCGGGGTGGCCGGGGCGCGGCTCAGCTGCACCTGGGCCAGCACCGTGGCCGGGTCGGCGCCGGCGGCGTTCATCTCCTGCCGCACGCGGGCATCGTAACGGCCCGCCGCGCGGCCGTAGACGTCCGGGTGCAGCGTGACCGAATCCGCCGCCACCTCGGCCAGGCGGTACTCCACGCGCACCCGGACCCGGCCGGCCAGCGCCAGCTCGCGGGTGGCGTGCGGGTTCCGCACCAGCGACTGCACCGTGGCCTGCGAGACGGGGGTGCCGTCGGCCTGCAGCACCAGCTGCGCCAGCTCCATCACGTCCTGGTTGCGCATCCGGATGCACCCGTGCGAGGCCGGGCGCCCCAGGTGCCGCTCGTTGGACGCGGGCGTGCCGTGCACGTAGTAGTCGGCGAACAGGTGCATCTTCACGCGGCCCATGGGGTTGCCCCATCCCGGGCCCTTGGGCTTCTCGTTGCGCGCCCACGCCGCGTCGGGCGGCGGCGTCCACGAGGGGTTCCACACCATGCGGCGGATGCTGGCCTCGGCGGTGGGGGTGGCGTGGTTCGCGGTGCCCACCGACACCGGGTAGCTGCGGATGCGCTCGCCACCCTGGAACACGTCCAGGCGGCCGGCGGGAATATTGACGACGATCTCCATCGGCCCCTGGGCGGCGGCCGGAATCGAGCTGACGGCGGTCACGAACAGCGCGGGGATGATCCCCTTCAGGGCGAACATGGTCGGGTTCAGGCGGCGTTGCGGACCTGTTCGGGACGCTTCCGAGAGACGGGAGCGTTTGATCCGCTGGTACTGCGGGGCACTTCCCCACGGTACTTGGCGTGAGGGTTACGAGGGCCGTTCGGAAAGAGTTTCAGCCGCGACCTTCCGCGGCGGCGCCCTCCGACCGGCGAGGACCCACCAAGGCAACCCGGGAGCCACGCCGGCGCAGCCGTCCGCACTGGTGCCCAAGTCGTTCGGATCATGGTAGATGGGCGAAGAAGACCCGGTGAGCGCCACGGCCGCATTGTGCGACGCGCCTGTCCCGTATGCACCAGGGATGCCCCAGCGGGAACGGAGATCGGGCCAACGTGTCCCCTCGATCGCACCTGCATCGATGCCACGCAAGCAAGGCCGCGGAGAGCTCGTGCCCTCCGCGGCCCCTTCTTCCCTGTCCCCTGTCCCCTGTCTCCTTCAGAACGTCCGCACCTTCACCGCGTCGCGGAAGATGGCGGCGGCGACCAGGCGCGTGGCCGGGTTCGCGGCGGAGAGCCACGCCGATGCGTCCAGGTCGATCAGCAGCCGCACGTCCGCCTCGGGCGCGCCGAGATCGACGGCGCGCTCCACGACGATGCTGTCGCCGCGGGTGATGGAGACGTTGATCAGCCCGGTCACGCTCGTGCCGCCGATCACCAGCCCGCTGGTGACGTTGGCCTGCACGCGGGTGAAGGCGACGCGCACCGCCGTGTACCGCGCCGCCGGCACGTCCCCCGAGATGACGGTGACGGTGTCGCTGCCGTCGATGCGCACGACGGCCGTGGCGAGCGACGAATTCAGCGGCACGACCGAGCCCGTCGAGGTGACCAGCGACACCTTCGCGTCGAAGGTGATGGTTCCCTCGGCGCGCCCGGCCACCGCGAGCGCGGGGGCGAGATCGTACGCCGCCGCGCGCGAGCCCGACGCGCCGCCCTCCGGCGTGCCGTCACCCGTGGCGCGGGTGTCCACGTGCTTCTGGCCGCCGACGACGACCTCCTTGGCGCATCCCCCCAACCCCATGGCCAGCAGCAGCGCGGCGGCCGCCCATCTCGCATGCGTCTTCATCATCCACCATCTCCCCAAAAGTCCAGCGTTCAATCGCCTTCATGCGGCGCGCGGAGTTGCGCCCGCAGCTCGTCCATCTCTCGCGTGGCCCTCGCCATCTCCGGCCGGGTCCCCAGGCGCCGGTAGATCGCCAGCGCCTCCTCCAGCCGCGCCACGGCGCTCTCGGTGCGGCCCATCTCCCTCTCCCAGAGCGCGTACTCGTGCTGCGTCTGCGCCAGCTCGAAAGGGGGCGATCCCGGGGCGTGGCAGAGCTCCAGCGCCTGCTCGTAGAACACGAACCCCTCCTCCTCGCGCCGGGCGCGGGCAACGGCGCCCAGCGTCCGGTACGCGTCGGGGAGGAGCGTGGGCAGCCGGTGCACCACGGCCAGCCGCTCCAGCTCGCGCGCGGCGGCCTCGGTGCCGCGCAGGTCGCCCGCCGCCAGCAGGCACTCGGCCAGCGCCGCCAGCACCGCGCCGCGCACCGTCGGCGAGCCCTGCCCCTCCAGGGAGCGCCGGTACGCACGCGCCGCCGCGGCGTAGTTCCCGCGCGCCACCAGCAGCCGCGCGCGGCCGTTCTCGATGGGCAGGCGCCCGACCGGGTCGTCGGTGGCCAGCACCAGCGCCTCGGCGCGGTCCAGCCACTCGCCGCTGGCCTGCAGCTCGCCGGAGCGCCGCGCGACCACCGACAGGTTGCTGAACAGCTGCCAGAGCAGCTGCGAGCGCGTGCTCTCGCCGGCCTGCCCCACGCCGCGCTCGTACCACTCGCGGGCCTTCTCCCACAGCCCCTGGTCCACGTACACGTTGCCCACGCCCTGACAGGCCACGATGGCGCCCTCGGTGTCGCGCTGGGCCACGGCGACCTCGTAGCCCGCCAGATAGAAGCGCAGCGCGGGCTCCAGGTCACCGCGCTCGCGGGCCACGCGGCCCAGCCGGCGCAGCGCCAGCCCCTCCGCGCGCCGGTCGCGCGGCCGCCGCCCCAGGGCGAGCGCCTGCCGGTAGAACGCCTCGGCCGCGTCCAGCCGCGCCGCGTCCTCCTCCACCTCGCCCGCGGCCACCAGCGCGCGCGCGGCGGCGGCCTCGTCGCCCGCCTCCAGCGCGCGGAGGGCGGCAACGGAGTGGCGCATCACCGCGTCCACCCGCTCGCGCGCCTCCTCCGCCAGCGCGGCGATGCGCGCTTCCAGCGCGGCGACGTCGGCCAGGCGCCCGTCCACCGTGGCGTACGCGGCCGATGCGGCCCACGCGCGCCGGCTGTCCTCGCGCGATACGCCGATCAGCGCCTCGCGCAGCCCGCCCAGGTCGTCGACCTCGGGAAGGGCCTTGAGCGCGTGGTCGACTTTCAGCGGGCGCGTGGTCACGGTTCGAACAGTCCTGGTCTGCGTGGATGCGTCGCGTCCCGGCCCTCCGGTCCGCGCCCAGCCCCAAAGCACGCGCCGTTCCACGCGGGCACGCGACGGCGGCGGCGTGGTTGCTGGCGTTCCGGAGGGTCGGGGGGAGATGGAGATCGGATGGGGATATCACTTTTTGTGGCAGGGGGATGGGAAATCCGGCAGCGACTTCGGTGCATCTCGGGATCGGTTCACCGGGACAAAGCCTGTGCGCGCGTCCGGCTTACCGCGGGGATGGGCGGTGGCTAGTGCCCGCGGCATCGCGCCCTCTCCGGCCGGCCGAGGCCGTCCACCTCTCCCGTACCGGGAGAGGTAGCCGTCCCGCATCACCGCCACACCGAACCCTCATTGCAACCAGAGGCTGCAGGCCCCGCCGGCGCCGGACAGCCCCCCTCGCCCGGGACGGGAGAGGGCGAGCGCTCTCAGGCGCGGGGAGAGGGCTCCGCGGCGAGCACCGGCGCCCGGCCTGCACCGCTACCGCGCGGCTCACCGATTCCAGCGCACTCCCGCACTCCCGCACTCCCGCACTCCCGCACTCCCGCACTCCCGCACTCCCGCACTCCCGCACTCCCTTTCCCCTCGCCATTCCATCCGTTCCCCTTACCTTCATGCGCCCGCCCATGGCGCGGCGCTTGCGCGCGGCGCGCGGGCCGGAGAACGACCCTCGAACCACCCACAGGATCTGCAGATGCCGGAGACGATCGACGCCAGCCGGAAGATCGTGATCGAATGCGTGGAGCCGGAGCTGGACGGCGGCCGCTACGCCGTCAAACGCGAAGTCGGCGACACCGTGGAGGTGTTCGCCGACATCTTCAAGGAGGGGCACGACGCCATCGCCGCCGCCATCCGCTACCGCGCCGAGGACGAGGCGGAATGGCGTGAGGCGCCCATGCGCTTCTTCGACAACGACCGGTGGACGGGGTCGTTCACCGTGGACCGCAACTGCCGCTGGCACTTCACCGTCATCGCCTGGACGGACTGGTTCGGCACCTGGCAGAGCGAACTGCGCAAGAAGTACGACGCCGGCCAGAACGTCTTCCTGGAGCTGTACGAGGGCGCCCAGCTCGTCGCCGTGGCGGCGGCGCACGCGCGCGGCGGCGACGCCGCGCGGCTGAACGCCTACCTCGCCGAGATCCTGGGCGACGAGCGCGGCGAGGTCCGCCATCTCCACGAGGAGGCGGAGTTCGAGACGGTCGCCACCATCCTCGAATCCGGCGCGGGCGACCGCACCCTGGCCGACCGCGTGGCCGCCGCGCTGGACGCCGAGCTGCTGGCGCTGATGGCGGCCAACCCCATCCGCACCGACCTGACCGGGTACGACCGCCATCTCCCCGTGCAGGTGGACCGCGTGGCCGCGCGCTACGCCGCCTGGTACGAGCTGTTCCCGCGCTCGATGTCGGACGACGCGGCGCGCCACGGCACCTTCCGCGACGTCATCGCCAGGCTGCCGTACGTGCGCGACATGGGGTTCGACGTGCTGTACTTTCCCCCCATCCACCCCATCGGCAAGCAGTTCCGGAAGGGGAAGAACAACACGCTCACGCCGGGGGACGACGACCCCGGATCGCCCTACGCCATCGGCGGCGAGGCGGGCGGGCACCGCGACGTGCACCCGGAGCTGGGGACGATGCAGGACTTCCGCGCGCTGGTGGACGCCGCGCAGGAGCACGGGCTGGAGATCGCCATCGACTTCGCCATCCAGGTCTCGCCCGACCATCCCTACGTCGAAGATCATCCCGGCTGGTTCTACGTCCGCCCCGACGGCACCATCAAGTACGCCGAGAACCCGCCGAAGAAGTACCAGGACATCTATCCCCTGAACTTCTACGGCGACGACTGGGAGGGGCAGTGGCGCGAGTGGCGCGACGTGATCCTGCACTGGGTGGCGCAGGGCGTCCGCATCTTCCGCGTGGACAACCCGCACACCAAGCCGGTGCAGTTCTGGGAGTGGATGATCCGCGAGGTGCAGCGCGAGTACCCGGACGTGATCTTCCTCTCCGAGGCGTTCACGCGGCCCAAGATGATGAAGGCGCTGGCCAAAGCGGGGTTCACGCAGAGCTACACCTACTTCACCTGGCGCAACTTCAAGCGCGAGCTCGAGGAGTACTTCACCGAGCTCACGCAGACGCCCATGAAGGAGTACTTCCGCGGCAACCTGTTCCCCAACACGCCCGACATCCTTCCCGAGTTCCTGCAGCGGGGCGGGCGCCCGGCGTTCATGATCCGCGCGATCCTGGCCACCACGCTGTCGTCGGTCTACGGCATCTACAGCGGCTTCGAGCTGTGCGAGAACCGCGCGCTGCCGGGGAAGGAGGAGTACCTGGACAGCGAGAAGTACGAGGTGAAGGCGTGGGACTGGGACCGGCCGGGGAACATCCGCCCGCTGATCACGCGGCTGAACCAGGTGCGGCGCCAGAACCCCGCGCTGCACGAGTACGACAACCTGCGCTTCTACCCGGCCGACGGCGAGGACGTGCTGTTCTACGGGAAGATGACGGAGGACAGGACCAGCATGGTGTTCGTGGCGGTGAACCTGGACCCGTTCCGCGCGCACGAAACCGTGCTCCACTTCCCGCTGGGGGAGATGGGGATCGGCTGGGGAGACCCGTGGGAGGTGGAGGAATTGCTCACCGGCGAGCGCCACTTCTGGCACGGCGCCGACCAGTACGTGCGCCTGGAGCCCGACGCCCCCGGCCGGATCTACCGGGTGCGCGCCTGGCGGAGCTCGGAGACGGGGTTCGACTACTTCATGGAGCCGACGCTGGTGTAGGGAAGTACGAAAGTACGGGGAGTACGGAAGTACGAGACGGAAGTGCGGGAGTGCGGAAGTGCGGAAGTGCGTGGGGATGGTGAGAGGCGAGGCGGCGGTGCGTGCCCGAGGCCTCGCGCCCTCTCCCCGCGCCTTAGAGCGCTCGCCCTCTCCCGTTCCGGGCGAGGGGGGCTATCCGGAATCGGGGGGGCCTGCAGCCTCTGGTAGCGATGATGGTTCAGGGGGTCGGTGATGCGGGATGGCTACCTCTCCCGGTACGGGAGAGGTGGACGGCCTCGGCCGGCCGGTGAGGGCGCGATGCCAGCGGACGCGCACGTAAAACCGAACGGCAACAGCGCAGAGGCTGTTGCCGTTCGATTGTTACGCTCTTCGTCGAGAGCCGCGGATGCCGACCCTCACCACCGCGGCTGGGTGGCGACCAGCTTGTCGATCTCCGGGCCGGGGAGCGGGTGCGAGAAGAGGTAGCCCTGGCCGAACTCGCAATTCAGCGATCGGAGCTCGCTGAGTACCTCGGCGCTCTCGATCCCCTCCGTCACCACCGCGACGCCGAGCGCGTGGGCGAGGGCCACGATGGTGCGGACCAGCGGCAGGTTGGCGCCCTGGCCGCCCATCACGAACGAGCGGTCGATCTTCAGCGCGTCCAGCGGCAGGCGGTGCAGGTAGCCCAGCGACGAATAGCCGGTGCCGAAGTCGTCGATGTGCAGCTGCACGCCCAGCGCCTTCAGCCGGTGCAGCGTGGCCGTCACCGCGTCGGTGTGCTGCATCAGCACGCTCTCGGTGATCTCCAGCTTCAGCGTTCCCGGCGCGATCGCCGTCTCCGTCAGCACGCGGGCCACGCGCTCGGCCAGGTCTGCCTGCAGGAACTGCCGCGCGCACAGGTTCACGGCCATGGTCAGCGGCGCATCGTCCCCCTGCCTGTCCTGCCAGCGGCGCAGCTCGCGGCACGCCTCCTCCAGCACCCACGTTCCCAGCGGCAGGATGAGCCCCGTCTCCTCGGCCAGCGGGATGAATGCGTCCGGCGCCAGAAGGCCGCGCTCGGGGTGCTGCCACCGCACCAGCGCCTCGAACCCCGCGATCCGCCCCGAATCCAGCGAGATGATGGGCTGGTAGTGCACGCGCAGCTCGCCGCGGTCCAGCGCGCGCCGCAGCTCCGTCTCCATCCTGAGCCGCGCCATGGCCCGCGCGTGCATCTCGCGGTCGAACACCTCGTACTGCCCCTGCCGGGCGTCGCGGCTGCGCCCCAGCGCGATGGCCGCGTCGCGCAGCACGTCCTCGGCGCGCTCGTAGCCGGTGTAGCTGAGCGCGATCCCCACGCTGGCCCCGGTGGCCACCTCCGTCCCGGCAACGGGGAAGGGGCGGGCGAGCGAGTCCTGGATGCAGGCGGCCACGCGGCTGGTTTCGGCGATCCCCTCCACGTCGTCCAGCAGCACCGCGAACTCGTCGCGGGCCACGTGCGCCACCAGCGTCTCCGTCTTCACGCACTCGCGCACCCGCGCGGCCACGCCGGCCAGCAGCTCGTCGGCGGCCTCGCGCCCCAGCGACTCGCCGATCAGCGCGAAGCGGTCGATCCCCACCGCCAGCACCGCGAAGTCGCCCTCGCCGCGGCGCTCACGGTCGACGGCCAGCTCCAGGCGATGGGAGAAGAGGCCGCGGTTGGGAAGGCCGGTGACGGGGTCGAAGAAGGCGTTGCGCAGGAGCTGCCGCTCCATCTCCTTGCGCTGGGTGATGTCCTCGCAGCAGGTGACGATCCCCACCACGTTCCCGCGCGAGTCCTTCACCACGTCGGAGCGCAGCAGCACGGGGAAGAGGGTGCCGTCCTTGCGCACGTTCACCGTCTCGCGCATCCAGCTGGTCACCCCCTCCATCTCCTGGCGGGTGATGGGCTGCGCGTGCTCGGGCGGCGCGAACACGCGGGCGTGCATCCCCCGCAGCTCGTCGGCCGCGTACCCGTGCATGCGCGCCTCGGCCGGATTGGAGTAGAGGATGCGGCCGTCGGCGTCGGTGATGGTGACGCCGATCTGCATGGTCTCGATCGCCTTCTCCAGCATCCGCAGGGACAGCCGGCCGCGCGAGCCGGCGATGGCCCCCACGAACCCCGCCTCGCCGGCGTGGCTCTGGCGCCGGTCCAGGAGCACGCCGGCCAGCGCGGCCAGGTGCTCCAGCGCCTCGGCGTCCTCGCCGGTCCAGGTGCGCGGCCGCGTGTCGATGGCGCAGATGGAGCCCGCCACCGTGCCGTCGGCGGTGCGGATGGGGGCGCCGGCGTAGGCCACCTCGCCCATCCACAGCGCCGGGTTCTCGCGCACCAGCGGGTGGGCGCGCGCGTCCTCGACCAGGAGCGTGCGCCCGGTGCGCGCGGGAACGCCGCACAGCGAGCGGTGGAGCGGGGTTTCGCGGCGGGGCTGCCACCGCGCGCCGGCGGCGGGGCCGCACCAGGCGCGGCCTTCGGCCAGGGTGATGAGGGAGACGGGGACGTCCAGCAGTCGCTCGGCAAAGCCGGCGAGGCGGGCCAGCGCGTCGGGAGCGGGCGGCGCGCTGAGGCGCAGCGCCAGGGCTTCCAGGGTCGAAGCGGGCATTCGCTTCCCTGCGGCGGGAACAGGAATCATGTCTCCGTTATCACGAAGACGCGGATGCTGCTTGCGCCGTGCTTTGTGTGGAAGCCTGGCGGCAGGTCGGTATGGGGGAGATCGTCTGCGGAGATGCTGACGAACGAAACTAAACGCGCGTCACGTGGGTCGGTACGTCTTCGTTCGCTTTATGCGCAAAGCGGCCAATCTTCGATTTAGCCGTATACGCCGCATTCCCGTTTCCCACCGCGCACAAGCTCTGCGTTCGCCAAGACTTACGGGCGATTTACCAGACCAGAGCGGGAACCGGGTGTTTGCGCTTGAAGGCACGAAACATACCGAATCTGTAGCATGGACCCGGTCACATCGCGGACCGGAATCTCCCAAAAATCTCACGCGGAGACGCGGAGACACGGAGACGCAGAGGAACTCCGTTGGGCGATGAGTTCTCTGCGTCTCCGCGTCTCCGCGTGAGATTTCAGGAAAACCGGGGGATGAAAACGGGAGATGGAGATAGGCGCATGGATGACCGGCTGACCATGCGCCGACTCAGCCGTACAGCGCGCCGGCCCGGCTTCCCGGGAGCGGGCGCCGCCGCTCGCGCGCCTCCTCGCGCAGATCGCGAAGCTCGGCGTTGAAGCGGTCCGCGGCGCGCCCGAACAGCTCCTTTCGCGCGATGGTGGACGGGTCGCCGTCCACCAGCTCGCGCATGGCCCGGCGCAGCGCGTGGTCGGTCGCGTATCCCGCCCCCCGCGCGGAGTTCACGATGCTGCGCCCACGCTCCTCCAGCAGCGACGCCGCCAGCAGCACGCGCATCCACGCCAGCAGCCGGCGCGGCGCGGGAAGGCCCTCGCGGCGGCACCACCCCGCCACCGTGCGCGGGTCCGCGCCGAAGAGCGCGGCCATCTCCGGCGCACCACCGCCTTCCACCGCCGCCTCGCACGCCGCGCGCAGCAGGTTGCGCGCGTTCTCGGACGCGTACGCCGAGAGGATGGCCTCCACGCGGCGCTTCAGCGGGCGGGCGCGGGCGTCGCGCAGCCGCGCCTGCACCGCGGCGGGACGCGTCTCCAGCACCAGGTCCAGCACCTGGCTCACGCCCCAGCCGAACAGCGCGCGCAGGTCGGCCGCGCGCTCGGGCTTCAGCGGCAGCGCGGCCACGAGCGGGATGCTGGGCCGCCACTCCAGCAGCTCCCGGATCCGCGGCGACGGGCCCTCGCCGGGCGCAGAGCCGAGATAGGCGTCGGCCAGCACGGTCGTGGCGGGCGGCGCGGTCGCCATCGCCTCGGCCAGGTCGTCCCACCCGTTGAACCAGCGCGGCTGGTAGATGCCGGTGCGCCCGGCCAGCCGCCGCAGCGCCGGCGTGGCGGTGATGAGCACCGTGCGCTCGTCCGCGCGCGTCACGGCACCGCCCATTCGGCGCGTGACACACTCATTTCATGCAGTCGGTGTGTGGCTGCGTCCACGTTGACCCCTATGTTTCGGTGTTCGCGTCTCACCCGTTCTCACACAGAGAGGTCAGCTCCGATGAGAAGCAAGCTCGCGCTCGCCCTTGCCACCGCCGCCCTGCTTGCCGCCTGCGGGCAGTCGCCCACCGCGTCGAACCGTCCCTCGGCGCCGCGCTATGACGGCGGGAGTACGTTGGGTAGCGGGCACGTCACCACTCCGCCGGACACTTCCGCCGCCACGGAGACCACTTCCACGACGCCCGGGGGGAACGGCCTGGGTTCGGGCCACTGATCAATCCGGGAGGGCCGGCACCAGCGCGCGAATCACGTCGGATGCGACTTGGTCTGCCGCTGCCGTGCGCCGTGACACCACCGGCACACGTTCGGCCGCGCCCTCCCGCTTTCTTGCCAGCTCCAGCGCGGCTTCGGCCTTGAACCGCACATCCGCCTCACCGCGCCGGGATGCGACCGCGAGCGCGGCTTCAAACGCGTCGATCGCCTGGTCCCAGCGACGCAGGGTCGACGCTCCCCTTCCCATTTCCAGGAACGCCGCGGCACTGAGGCGGTCGATGCCGACCGTCGCCTCGCATTCCCAAGCTCCTGTCCAGACCGCGTCAAACGCATCCTCATCACACGCCCCACCCGCCGCACGCGCCGCGGCCGAATAGGTCTGGAATCTCTCCGCCGGATCCGGAAGATGGCCGGCTACGCAAAGAAGCACCGGCAGCGCACGGCCAAAGTGGCCCTGGGCTATCCACAGGTTCGCGATATCGTGCGCGAGAGCCGGTAAGCGTTCATGGTCGGAGAGATAGATCTCCATGGCTCGTACGCCGTACTCTTCGGCCCGGGCCAGCTCGTGCCGTTCCGTCTCGATCACCATCAGGTTGTGCAGGACCTCCCCTTCGAGTACCCGCGATCCCTGACGCGTCGCGACGAACAGCGCTTCTTTCAGCCGCCGCTCGGCCATCCCGAAATTTCCGCCCGTGTACGCCAGCATCCCGAGGCTGCTCAGCGCGATGCTCTGCGCGTATGCGTCGCCCGTCCACACCGCCACGCGGTGGCTCCGCTCCAGCCAGAACTCCGCCTCGCGCATGCGGCCGTTGCCCCTCAGCATGCGGCCCGCGGCCCACGCGTAGCGCGGGTGGCGCGGACAGACAAGCGCTGCCAAGAGCATGAACGCCTGTGCGGTCGCGCCGGCGTTCCGCGCGAGCGCCCAGTCCGCGATGCAGAAGCACGCCTGCGCGACCTGGGCGCGGTCCGCACGCTCCGCCGCGAGCTGCGCCGCGATCACCGCCGCGGCGGGCCAGCACTCGTCCTCGTCCAGCCGCGCCAGGGCGTGCTCCTCGAGGGCCGCCAGCTCGGCCATGGGCGGCCCGGGATCGTTGCTCCACGCCAGCGCCGTCCGGAACAGGGAGCAGAGCACGACGCCCATACCGGATTCGAGATCCGCCATGATTTCCGCGCCGGGAACGGCCGCGCCCGGAATGGCGGCGGGATGCACCATCTGGAGGGGGGCGCGCGGAAGTTCGGAGACGCTGCGACGGCGAGCGCCCATTCTGCCTCCTCATTGTCGCGGGGCCGCGCGCCGCAACGTCCCGGCGCGCCCGATAGATGCCTTACATCTTACAAGGACAAAGGGGACAAACACAGTGCCGGAAACGGGCTTCCGCCACCCGCCCCCCAACCGCATGCGAAACGACACGACTTCCCGGCACGGACGAAGATTTTGGCTACTCCTAGCCCGAGCTGGCGCAGACGGAGCGGCCGCATCTCACGACATAGCTTGGAGATGAAGAGAAAAGTGCCGTCCAGCTTGTCGATCGATGTGCTGCCGGAGGCCGGTAAGTAGTGGTAAAAGCGCGGGTTAGCCCACCTTCTTGCACTCTTGACAGCGGCGCCGTTCGGGATGAGAGTTAAGGCGATTTCCGCGACTCGACCCTCATGTGAGCAGAGACATGGAAACGCAGCTGAACGACCTCGACACCCTCGACCTCTGGCCTCAGGACGAGGACGAGGTGGAACGGATCGTCCTCGCAAGGATGCGCGCCGCCGGCGTCCAGCTCGCCACGGAGCCGCTCTCCCGGCCGAGAATCACCGTCAGGCAGCGCCCACGGTGGTGGGCGTTCATCCTCCGGACGCTGCGGCTCACGTGAGCAGCCTCTTCTGGGACGCAAGCGCGCTGGTGAAGGCCTACGTGAATGAAGACGGAACCCGAACGTGAAGAGTGCGATGGCTCTCCGGAACGTCCGGGGTTTCGTATCCGAGTTCGTAGCGCTGGAACTGCTGTCGGCTCTCGGGAAGAAGCGTCGCTCGGGCCTGATCACCGCCTCGCGATACCGAACGGCTGTGCCTGAGTTCCACAAGGATTTCCCGCGCGCGTTCGACTTCTTTCGCGTGGACGCTCCAGTAGTGGCGGATTCGCTCGCGCTCGTGGAGAAGCACCATGATCGCGCCACCGGGGCGATGGATATTCTCCATCTCGCCAGTGCCCGGAAGGCGGCGCTGCTCTGTAAACCGCTGCCGTTGGTGCTCATCTCCTGCGACCGCCCTCTGCTAGAGGTTGCCCAAGCCGAGGGGGTGGCCACCTATAATCCCGAAGCGGAGCCTCAAGCCGCCCTTCGCGCGGCGTTGTGGCTTCGCTCCTAGCCAGCACCCGCGTCCCACCGAGGTCGAATGGACCCCTCACGCAACGAGCAACTCCGCGATGCATATCGCGAAGCTGCGTCGGATCCTGAGTATCAAGCGGAAATGGCGGAGATCGACCGGGCATTCGACTGCACGCTGCTCGATGGGCTGGACGAGGAGCCACACCGCACTCCGCCTGCGGACCACGAGGAATTTGCGGCATACCGGAGCTTCGGGCTGAAAGGAGTGCGCGAACAGCTGGCTCGCAGACGAAAACAAAGGCCATAACACCAATCCTCCCCCACCATATCAATCCGGACGCTGCTTCCGGTTCGGCACGGGTTTCGCCTTCCCGCCGCTCTCCCTGTGAACCCGAACGTGGAGAGAGTGACATGGCCGATGAACCCGTGAGCGGCGCGAAGCTGATCGCCGAGCTGAACGACCTGCTGCGGCTGGACCACGACGCCATCGGCGCCTACACCATCGCCATCGAGAGCGTGGAGAGCGTCACCTACCGCGAAACGCTGGAAGGCTTCCGGCGCGACCACGAGCGCCACGTGCGGGAGCTGACCGAGCTCGTCCGTGCCGCCGGCGGCACCCCGGCGGAGGGGCCGCACGCGTCCAGCAGCCCGTTCAAGCTGGCCGTGCAGTCGCTGGGCAAGCTGGCGGGGAGCGACCGCGCGCTGATCCTGGCCTTCAAGGCCAACGAGGGCGAGAGCGTGGCGAAGTACGCGGCCGCCGCCGAGCGCCCGCATCCCGACGCCATCGCCGAGGTGCTGCGCCGCGCCGCCCGCGACGAGGAAAAGCACTACGAGTGGGCCGAGAGCCGCCTGAAGCGCCTGGACGCCGGCCCCGGCACGCTGCTGGGCAAGGCCGAGGCGGTCGGCGAGGCGATCCACGGCGCCACCGCGGCCGCGATGGAGGGTGTGGGACGCAAGGCGTCGGAGATCGTCAACAGGGTGAAGGGATGATTCGACCCGCGCCCGCCTCGAGGGGCGGGCGCGAGTGCGGCGTGCGGACCCGGATCCTGGAGTCGAGCGGATGGCGGGGGGAGGGCGGAGCGTGGTGCTGCTGGGGCGATTCGATCCTGGACAACGGGGCGTACACCAGCGGCGGGCCGCAGGTGGCCGCACAGGTGCAGGCGGTGCTGCCGGACGGCTGGCGATGCGTGCTGGCGGCGGTCGACGGCGCCACCACCGGCGACGTGCCGCGGCAGATGGGCGACGTGCCGGACGATGCGGCGGTGTTGGTGCTGAGCGCGGGCGGCAACGACCTGCTGATGCACGTGAACGTGCTCGACGAGCCGGCCACCGGCTCCGCGCAGGTGCTGGCGCGGCTCGCCGAGCTGGCCGACGGCTTCGAGGTGGACTACCGCGCCATGCTCCGCCACGTCATGGCGGCGGGGCTGCCGCTGGTGCTCTGCACGGTCTACAACGGCGGTTTCCCGGACGCGCGGATGGCGCGGCTCGCGGCCACGGCGATGGCCGTGTTCGACGACCGCATCCTGCGCGTGGCGCTGGAGCACGGCCTTCCCGTCATCGAGCTGCGCGCCGTGTGCAACCGCCCGGAAGACTACGCGAATCCCATCGAGCCCTCGTCCATCGGCGGCGAGAAGATCGCCCGCGCCATCGCCCGCGTGGTAGCGGAGCACGACTTCACGGTACGGTGGACGGTGATCTACACCTAGCGAATCATCTCCCGAAGGCCGTTGTTGCGGTTACCTCTCCCAGCAGTTTGGGAGAGGTCGAAAAATCGGGGAGGAGAACACGGCGGTTACGTCTTCTCCTCCTCGATTTTTCGGGTGAGGGCCTGCGCCGTGGCTGGCGTGATCCTTGACACTTCTGCGCGCGACGAAGGTAGCCGGGACGCACACGAGGGAGCGACATGTCCAGCCAGAATGGGAACGGCAGGCGCCGGATGGGACGGCTGCTGGTGATCGGCGGGGCGGAAGACCCCGACGAGGAGAACATGACCATCCTCCCGCACCTGGTGAAGATGGCCGGGGGCAGGCAGGCGCGCATCGTCATCTGCTCGTCGCCCTCCGAGGATCCGCTCGGAAAGGTGCGCACTTACGGCCCGCTGTTCGAGAAGCTCGGCGTGGCCGAGGCCTTTCCCGCGCCCATCACCGAGCGCAACCAGGCGTCGTCGAAGGAGATCCTGGACGCGCTGGGGCGCGCCACCGCGGTGTTCTTCACCGGCGGCGACCAGCTGCGGCTGACCGCGCTGATGGCGGGGACGGAGTTCTGCGAGGGGATCCGCGAGCGCCTGTTCGGCGAGGGAATGGTGGTAGCCGGGACCAGCGCGGGCGCGGCGGCCATGAGCAGCGTGATGTTCATCGGCGGGCGCAGCGACGGCACCGTGCGCCGCGCCGACGTCTCGCTGGCGCCGGGGCTGGGCTACTGGCGCGACACCGTGGTCGACACGCACTTCAACCAGCGCGGCCGGCCCAGCCGCCTGTTCACCGTCTTCGCCCACAACCCGCAGGTACTGGGGGTGGGGATCGACGAGAACACCGCGCTCGAGGTGGAGCCCGGCGAGCGCTTCACCGTGATCGGCGAGGGGGCGGTGATGGTGCTGGGCGGCCGCGTGACGCACACCAACGCCCCCACCGCGGGGGATGACGACATCATCGCCGTGACCGACTCGCTGGTGCACATCCTGGCCGACGGCTACGGCTTCGACGTGAAGCGCGGCCGGCCCCTTCTCCCCGGCGGCACGGTGATCGAGGAGCTGCTGCACGTGCGGCCGCAGCCCAGCCGCCGCGCGCGCGAGCGGCAGACCACCTGACCGCTCGCCCCGGCCCGATGGACGCCCACCCGCCCGAGCTCGCGCGCGCCCACGCCCCGCACCCAATGCCGGTGCGCGTGGTGGGCGACCGCTGGAGCGCGCGCACGCACGAGGTGAAGGACTTCCTGGCGCGCAGCCGCGTGCCGTACCAGTGGTCCGACCCCGCCGTCTCCGCCGACGCGCGCGCCATCCTGGCCCAGGTGCCGGAGGAGGAGCGCGCGCGCCTTCCGCTCCTCGTCTTTCCCGACGGCTCGCGGCTGGCGGACCCTTCGCCCGAGGCGCTGGCGGAGAAGGTGGGGCTGCGCACCGAGCCCGCGGCGCCCTTCTACGACCTGGTGATCGCCGGCTCCGGACCGGCGGGGCTGGCCGCCGCGGTCTACGGCGCCTCCGAGGGGCTGCGCACGGTGATCGTGGAGCGCGAGGCGCCGGGTGGGCAGGCGGCGCAGAGCGCGCGCATCGAGAACTACCTGGGCTTTCCCGACGGCCTGACCGGCGCCGAGCTCACCGAGCGGGCCATGCGGCAGGCGCGCAAGTTCGGGGTGGAGATCGTGGTCACCCGCGCGGCGGCGGGGCTGCACGTGGACGGCGACTACCGCACGGTCCGGCTGGACGACGGCGCGGAGCTGGGCGCGCATGCCGTGCTCGTGGCCACCGGCGTGGCCTGGCGCACCATCGACGCGCCGGGGTGCGGCGAGTTCATCGGCCGCGGCGTGTACTACGGCGCCGCCGCGGCCGAGGCGGCGGCGGTGCGCGGGCGCGACGTGTACATGCTGGGCGCGGGGAACTCCGCCGGCCAAGCCGCGCTGCTGCTGGCGCGATACGCGCGCTCGGTGACCATGCTGGCGCTGGAGGAGGACTTCGGCGAGCGCATGTCGCAGTACCTGCTGGACCGCATCCGCGCGGCGCCCAACATCGCCCTGCGCCCCTGCTGCACCATCGCCGCGGCCGAGGGAGACGGGCGCCTGCGCCGCATCACCATGCAGCGGGTGGAGACGGGGGATACCGAGCAGGTGGCGTGCGAGGCGCTGTTCGTGTTCATCGGCGCCGCGCCGGAGACGGACTGGCTGGGCGACGGCGTGATGCGCGACGACGCCGGCTACCTGCTGACGGGCGACGCCGTGCGCCCGCGCTGGCCGCTGGAGCGCGCCCCGCTCCCGCGCGAAACCAGCTGCCCCGGCGTCTTCGCCGCCGGCGACGTGCGCGCGGGCGCCGTCAAGCGCGTGGGCTCCGCCGTCGGCGACGGCTCGGTCGCGGTGACGTCCATCCACGAGTATCTGGCCGAGCGCTGACCGAAGAAGTGCGGGAGTGCGGGAGTGCGATCGTCGACATTGGCCTGATGCCGCTGCCGCGCGCCATCTTCCAGTCGACCTTCGTGCTACTGGGTTGAAGCCCAAAACGCCGGCCGCTCGCTGGAGCGGCCGGCGTCAATTCTGGTGAGGTCAGTTGCGGCGGACGGAGCGGGCGCGCTCCAGGAGGCCCTCCAGCTCCGTCTCCCCGGCCTCGTCCCAGCCGGCGGGGATCGGCGTCAGGCGGCGCTTGTCGACCTGCGCCTCGAAGCACAGCCAGCCCCCCTCCAGCCCCGGCGTCATCAGCGTGGCGGTGCGGATGCGGCGGTCGCGGCCGGTGCGCCGCTCCGGGCCGGTGTACGCGCCCGACTGCGCCACCCGCCGGTCGTTCGCCCGGCGCTCGCCGGAACGCGTCCCGTACGGGACCACGTCCCACACCCGCCACTCGTTCCCGCCCGCGTCCTTGAAATTTCTCAGCGACATAGACTTACCCGTTTTGGAATCCGCTGTCATTGATGCAGATTCCGTGCCTTGGCCAACCGTGCTACAAGTGTTCCAAACCACTCTCCCACATCATTTTACGTGAATCGATCAGGGGAAGTTTCTGGCAGATGGGCAGGAGTTGCGCGCGGGTCCGGCATCGCGCCCTCTCCGGCCAGCTCAGTCCACCTCTCCCGTGCCGGGAGAGGTAGCTGGATAAGATCGGCGCGGCTGCGGAGGCGCCCTGCCCGCCCGGCCTTGGCTCCCCTCTGCGGGAAGGAGAAAAACTAACCGCGAGAAAGCCTCCGGATCGCGGCACGATGCTGGACTGGGCCTCGCATCGCACCACCTCGCGGCGAGTGCGCAGACGCTGGAGCGCCGCACGTGAAGTGACCCCCATCCCGTTATCGGGGCCCGTTATCGGGAAGAGGGTACGCGGCCCCAGCCGCGGGCGGAGAGGGCTTCTGCGCGCGGGCACGCATGGATCATCAGCGCGAATGCCGCCCCGCACTCCCGCACTCCCGCACTGCTTTTCTCCGGCCCGCTCCTTGCTTGCTCTCCCGTTCGGAGTGCATCTGCCACAAACGCCTGATCCACGAGGGCGACATGGGACTGCGGGACTGGATCCGGAAGCGGATGGCCGAGACGGTGGACGACGACGGCAGCTCGCCGCCGGTGGCCTCGCTCGTCTATTCGGTGCTGGGCAGGGACGAGGAAGCGCCGCACGCGCTCGGCGAGTTCACCGCCGACACGTATCCCGGCCAGCTGGTGAACGTGCTGCGCCGGCGCCAGGACGTGGCCGCCGAGCTGATGCGCATGGGCATCGGCAGCCCCGACCGGCGCCGCGAGTCGATCCCGCGGCTGCAGGAGCTGCTGCGCACGTATCCGCATCCGCTGGCCTACGAGGCGCTGATCCTGGCCTACGTGGAGCAGAAGCGGTGGGACGAGGCCCGCGGCGTGGCCTTCGCCGCGCGCGAGCGGCGCTGGGAGGTGGAGCACTCGCCCTTCCCCGAGATCCGCTCCGAGATCGCGCGCCTCAAGGCGTGGGACCCGGACGAGGTCGAGACGCTGCGCCGCGAGGCCCTGGGCGAGCTGGTCACGCCGGGTGTCCCCAGCCCCGCCGCCGCCGTCTCCGCCGCCGCGCCCGCGGGAATGACGCCCGCGCTGGGCTGATCGAGCTCGGAATCACGGAAGACGAAGCGCCCGCCGGAACCAAATCCGGCGGGCGCTTCATCTTTTCCCTGTTCCCTGTCCCCTCGACTACGCGGGATTCAGAAAGTTCGTAACGTACCACGCGATGATCGCGTGCCCCCACGGCTCCGTGATCCCCGCTCCGAGCGCGAGAAAGATCCCGAACGGCACCAGCTTCCCCGTCTTCAGGCTGATGGGCCCGAAGATCAGGCTCCCGAACAGCGCGCCCAGGAAGATGGTGAGCAGCACCCCCGGCGGGCCCAGGAAGGCGCCCACCATCGCCATCATCTTGATGTCGCCCCCACCCATCGCGGGCTTGCGGAAGACGACCTCGCCCAGCACCGCGATCACCCAGAGCAGCGCGAAGCCGAGCAGCGCGCCCAGGAACGACTGCAGCGGGTCGATCCCCCCGGGGGCGAGCGAAAGGAACAGCCCCATCACCAGCCCGCCCCAGGTGAACTGGTCGGGGATGATGTAGGTGCGCGCGTCGGTCAGCGCGATCCCCAGCAGCAGCGTGAAGAAGACGGCCGACGACAGCGCCTGCCAGGTGAAGCCGTGCCGCAGCACCGCCGCCACCCAGAGCGACGCCGTGGTCAGCTCGATCAGCGGGTACTGGATGGAGATGCGCTCGCCGCACGTCCGGCACTTCCCGCGCAGCAGCAGCCACCCGATGATGGGAAGGTTGTCGTACCAGCGGATCGCCGTCCCGCAGCTGGGGCAGCGCGAGCCGGGGTGGACGACCGACTCGCCCGCGGGCCAGCGGTAGATGCACACGTTCAGGAACGAGCCCACGCAGGCCCCGATCAAGGCCGCGTAGGCCCACAGCAGAAAATCCGGCATCTATCCGTCAGGTCCTGAGAAGCTCGTAAAGAAGGATGGCCCCGGCCGCGGCCACGTTCAGCGACTCGGCGCGCCCGCGGAGCGGAATCCCCGCGTGGAGAGCGGCCCGCGCGAGCGTGGCCTCGCCCACGCCGGCGCCCTCGTTCCCCAGCACCAGCGCCCCCCGCGCCGGCCGCGGCGACGGCAGCGGATCGGCGCCGACCACGGAGGCGATCACCGTCAACCGATGTTCCGCGAGCCACGGCGCCGCGTCGTCCCACCCCGCCTCCACGATCGGCAGGCGGAACGACGAGCCCATCGCCGCGCGGACCGACTTGGGGTTCCACGCGTCCACCGTGCCGGGGAGCGAGATCACTCCCGCCGCGCCCAGCGCCTCGGCGGTGCGCACCAGCGTGCCGAAGTTGCCGGGGTCCTGCACCGCGTCCAGCACCAGCACCACCGCGGGCTCGGCATCCACCCGCAGCGCGCCGAGCCCGCCGCGCGGGATCTCGGCCACCGCCACGATCCCCTGCGGATGCTCGGTATCCGCGAGATCGCGCAGCTCGCGGTCGCCGGCCTCGCGGACGGGAACCCCCCGCGCCTCCAGCGCGCGCCGCAGCGCCGCCCCGCGCGGGCTGTCCTCCAGCGAGGACGAGGCAGCGGCGAAGCGCACCGCGAGCGCCGATGCGGACAGGTCCTCCACCGCGCGCACGCCTTCGGCCACGAACAGGCCTTCCGCCTCGCGATGCTTGCGCTGCGCGAGCGACCGCAGCAGGCGCTCCTCGCGGCGGCTCAGCGTGTCCGGCATCTGGTCCGCAACTTGCCTTTCAGCCCTCGTTGAACGGTCCAACCCCAAGCCGATGGAGAGCGTTATGAGTCTTCGACTTACGTCCTTCCGGGCGGGCGCGCTGGCGCTCGCGCTGGGCGGTGCTGCCGCGGCCGGCGGATGCGCCCCGGCGGTGACCACGCAGCAGGAGACGCAGATCGGGCAGCAGTACTCGCAGCAGATCAACCAGCAGCTGCCCCTGCTGCGCGACTCGTACACCAACCAGTACATCAACCAGCTGGGCCGCCAGATCGCCGCGCAGGCGGACCCGCGCGGGATCCCGTACACGTTTTACGTGGTGAACTCCGACGTTGTCAACGCCTTCTCCATTCCCGGCGGCTACGTGTACGTGAACCGCGGGCTCATCGAGCGCGCCGACAACGTGGCGCAGCTGGCCGGCGTGCTGAGCCACGAGATCGCCCACGTGGTGGAGCGCCACTCGATCACCCAGATGCAGCGCGCGCAGAACGCCAACACGGTGCTCTCGGTGCTGTACGGCGTGCTGCTGCGGCGCAACCCCAGCGGCGTGGAGCAGGCGGGGATCCAGGTGGGCGGCGGCGCGGTGTTCGCCGGCTACAGCCGCGACGCCGAGCGCCAGGCCGACCACGACGCGGTGATCTTCATGACGCGCACGGGCTACAACCCCAACCAGCTCCCGGTGTTCTTCGAGAAGCTGATGTCGCTGGAGAAGAGCCAGCCCAGCAAGATCGAGAGCTGGTTCGCCACGCACCCGGGAAGCCAGGAGCGCGTGACCGCCACGCGTGCCGAGATCGCCCAGACGCCGGGCGCCAACAACGCGCGGCTGGTGACCGACACGCGCGAGTTCCAGAACTTCCGCGCCCGCGTGCGCTCGCTGACGCCGGCCCCGCAGGACCGTCGGTGAGCCCGGCCGCCGGCGGCACCCAGCGGACCCGCGCCCGCGCGCGGGTCCGCCTGGCGGCCCTCGCCCTCGTGGTGGCCCCGGCGCTGGCCGGGTGCGTGAACGAGGCGCGCGAGAAGCAGCTGGGCGCGCAGATCGCGGCCAACCTGAACGCCCGCGTGCCGCTGGTGCAGGACGTGCCGCTGAACCTGTACGTGAACGACCTGGGGCAGCTCATCGCCCGGCACAGCGAGCGCCCCGACCTGCAGTACCACTTCTACATCGTCGACACCGACGCGGTGAACGCGTTCGCGCTCCCCGGCGGCTACATCTACGTGGACCGCGGGCTGATCGAGCGCACGCGCAGCGTGAGCGAGCTGTCGGGGGTGCTGGCGCACGAGATCGCGCACGTTGCGCTGCGGCACGGCGCCAAGAACCTGCAGCGGCAGATGCGCACCAGCTCCATGTCGACCGTGCTGTACCGCACGATCCTGGGGCGCGACCCGCTGCTGGACCAGCAGGCGCTGCAGCTGGGCAACCAGCTGTGGTCCGCCGGCCACTCGCGCGCCGACGAGACGGCGGCCGACAGCGAGGCGGTGAAGTACCTGATCGCCTCGGGGGTGGATCCGCACGGGATGCTGGCGCTGTTCCGCGAGCTGATGGTGGAGGAGCGGCAGGAGCCGCACGCCGAGAACGTGGCGTGGTTCAGCACGCACCCCAACACGGCGCGCCGCATCACCTCCACCGAGCAGACCATCAACCGGCTGATGCCCAGGCCCAGCCCGCGGCTGGCGCGGAACAACGCCTCGTACCCGCTGTTCCTGGCGCGGATTTCCATGCTCCCGCCGCCCCCGCCGCTGATCCCCGGGCAGCAGGCGAACTGAGCACCGCTCTCCATGCATGACAGCAGAGGCCCCGTCGTCAGGCGGGGCTTTCCTGTTTCATGACGACCGTGCGGCCTCCTCGGCTTCCAACGAAACGGTTGACGAAGTAAACGGGGGAGATTAGCATCCGCGCTCCCGAATCTCCCGTTCACTCTGTCCCGAACGTCCCATGGATCCGGTGCTTCCCGCCGCGGACGTCTACGGCGAGTTCCTGCATGCGCTGAAGGAGCGGATCCGCTCCGCCCAGCTGCGCGCCGCCGTCTCGGTGAACCGCGAGCTGGTGCTGCTCTACTGGGAGATCGGGCGCGACCTCACCGAGCGGCAGGAGCGGGAGGGATGGGGCACGCGGGTGATCGACCGGCTCGCGGCCGACCTGCGCACCGCGTTTCCCGGCCAGCAGGGGTTCTCGCCGCGGAACCTGCGGTACATGAAGCTCTTCGCGGAGGAGTGGCCCGATCGTGCGATGGTGCAGGGGCTGCTGGCACAATTGTCCTGGTCGCACCACATCGCGCTGCTGGAGAAGGTGATCGATCCGGCCGAGCGGGCATGGTACGCGGGCCGGTGTGCCGAGAACGGCTGGTCGCGGAACGTGCTGCTCCACCAGATCGCCAGCGGCCTGGCGCACCGGCAGGGCCGCGCGCTCCACAACTTCGGCCGCACGCTGCCGCCCGCGCATTCCGATCTCGCCGCCGCGCTGCTGAAGAGCCCCTACTCGTTCGAGTTCCTGACGCTCGAGGGTGAGGTGCGGGAGAAGGAGCTCGAAGGTGCGCTTGTCGAGCACATCCGCGACTTCCTGCTCGAGCTGGGCGTCGGCTTCGCCTTCATGGGGCGCCAGCACCGGATCGAGGTGGGCGGGCAGGAGTTCTTCCTCGATCTCCTCTTCTACCACGTCCGGCTGCGCTGCTACGTGGTGATCGAGCTGAAGGTCGGCCCGTTCATCCCGGAGAGCGCCGGAAAGATGAGCTTCTACCTGGCGGCGGTGGACGACCGGATGCGGGCTCCCGGCGACCAGCCCACCATCGGCCTCATCCTCTGCACGAACCGCAACGACGTCGTGGTGGAGTACACCCTGCGCGATATGAATCGCCCGATCGGCGTGGCCACGTATTCTCTCCGCGAACCGCTTCCGAAATCGTTCCGCAGCGTCCTTCCCAGCGCCGACGCGCTGATGGCGCAGATCGAGGCCGTCGTCCAGGGGCCGGGCACAAAGCAGGAATGAGGCAGAGCATGTGGAGTGTCAATGTTGCAGACGGCGGCTGCAACATTGACGAAGCGGACAGCGAGTAGCGCAGAATTCGTCAGGTATGTAAATGTTGCAGACACCGTCTGCACTATTGACAGAAAGGACAGCCAAGTGTCCGATCTGCGGAATCAGTCAAGTGTCACTTGCCTGATTGCACAGTCCGGCAGATCGGTGGAGGACTACGGCTCCTCGCCTGCAGGCATGGGCGGGCCCTTGGGCGGCTTCAGGAGGGTGGCGGCGGCCTCGCGCACGCCGTGGCCCTCGACGGCGGTGACCTCGAAGCGGACGTCGTCGTACTCCACCACGTCGCCCACGGCGGGGGGGCGGCCGAGGAGGTCGAGCACCAGGCCGCTGACGCTGTCCACCTCCTCGTGCTCCAGCACCACGCCCAGGAACTCGCCCACCTCCTCCACCCGCACCGTGCCGGCGACGATCGCGCGGCCGCGGTCGTCGCGGTACATCTCGGGGCGGCGGGTGGCGCTCTCCTCGATGTCGCCCACCACCTCCTCGAACAGGTCCTCGATGGTCACGATCCCCGCCGTGCCGCCGTGCTCGTCCATCACCACGGCCATCTGCGTGCGGGCGGCCCGCAGCGCCTTCATCACGTCGTCGATGTCGGCGGTCTCGGGAACGAACGGGACCTCGCGGGCATCGTGCTCGTGCACCGCGCGCCGGGCGCGCAGGCGGCGGAAGAGGTCCTTGATGTGGACCATTCCCACGATGTGGTCCAGGTCGTCGCGATAGACGGGGTAGCGGGTGTGCGGGTGGCGGCGGACGATGCGCACCACCTCGTCGAACGGGGTGCCCACCTTCAGCCCGGTCACGCGGACGCGCGGCACCATCACCTCGCCCGCCGTCAGGTCGCCGAAGTCCAGGAGCTCCTGGACCACGGCGGCGCTCTCGCGGCGCAGCATTCCCCCCGCCTGGCTCTCGCGGACGATGTAGCGCAGCTCCTCGGGGGTGCGCACGTTCTCGTTGCTGAGCTCGGTGCGGTCGATGCCGAACACCCTGAGCAGCCCGTTCCCCGCGAAGCTGAGGAAGCGGATGAGCGGGAGCGCGACCGTCTGCACCCCCAGCAGCACCGGCGTGACCAGGCGCGAGGTGCGGTCGGGCGCCTGCAGCGAGATGGACTTGGGGATCATCTCGCCGAGGACGATGTGGAAGTAGGTGAGGATCACCAGCGCCAGGAAGCTGGCCAGCCCGTGCGCCGTCACGTACCGCCACTCGCCCATCCCCAGCGCGTGCAGCCCGGCGGCCAGCCACTCGGCCAGCGCGTGCTCGCCGTACATCCCCAGCAGCAGGCTGGCCACGCTGATCCCCAGCTGCGCCGTGGCGATGTAGCGGTCGCGGCGAGCGGCGTCCTTCAGCACCCGCACCACCATCCGCGCCAGCCGGTCGCCCTGGGCGGCGCGGCGCTCCATGGTGGTGTGCGGCACGCTGACGATGGCGAACTCGGCGGCCACGAACACCGCGTTCAGCATCACCAGCACGAAGACAATGAGGACGGTGAGGAGCTTATCCACCGTGCTCCTCCTCCGCCTCGTCGCGGCCGCCCACGCCGCGCCGCGGCCGGGCCACGATCCAGGCCACGGCGTGGTGGAGCACGCTCTCCACCTCCATCTCCACCCCGTGGATGCGCACCTGCTCACCCACCGCCGGCACGTGCCCCAGCTCCTCGGTGATGCGGCCGCCCAGGGTGTCGCTCTCGCCCTCGAGGTAGGCGCCGATCCAGGGCTCGGCCTCGTCCACGCGCAGCCACCCGGGAAGGCGTACGCGGCCGTCGGGCAGGCGCTCGGGGCCGGGCTCGTCGCCCTTCAGCTCGTCGCCCACGTCGCCCATCACCTCGGTCAGCACGTCGTCCAGCGTCACCAGCCCGCTCACCCCGCCGAACTCGTCGAGCAGCACCGCCTGGTGGGTGCGGCTCTCGCGCATCCGTGCCAGCAGCTGCTCGGCGGTCACCGTCTCGGGCACCTGCAGCACCGGGCGCAGCAGCGCGTCGATGCCCGTGCCGGCCACCCCGCCGCCCGATAGCTCGCGCACGAACAGGTCGCGGGTGTGCAGCACCCCCACGATGTCGTCGATGTCCTGCCGGTAGACGGGGAGGCGGGTGTACGGGCTCTCGGCCACGATCCGCATCACTTCGTCGGGCGGGGTGGAGATCTCGATGGCCGAGATCTGGTTGCGCGGAACCATCAGATGGCGCGCCGGGCGGATCCCCAGCTGCAGCGCGCGGCGCAGGCGCCGGTGCTCGTCGGGCTCCAGCATCCCCCCGTCGCGGCTCTCGGCGATCAGGAGGTCGATCTCCTCGGGCGAGTGGATGTGCCGGTGCCCCACCTCGGGGATGCCGAACAGGCGCAGCACCGCCGCGGCGCTCCCGTTCAGGAAGGAGATGAAGGGCCCGAACACGGTGAGCGACCACTTCATGGGCAGCACCGTGAACAGCGCCACCTGCGTGGGCCGCGCCAGCGCCAGGTACTTGGGCACCAGCTCCGACAGCACCATCTGCAGCATGGTCAGCACCAGCAGCACGGCCACCGTGGTCACCGACACGGCGGCCGCGGGGCGCAGCCGGAACCAGCGGGCGAAGAGGGGAACCAGCTGCACGGCCAGGGTCCCCTGCGCGAAGGCACCGACCACCAGCGAGGTGACGGTGATCCCCATCTGGCTGCCCGAGATGTAGCGGTCCAGCCGGCGCGGGTCCTCGAGCACGGGCAGCAGCCGCGCGGCCACCGCGCTTCCCTGCTCGGCCTTCTGCCGGATGCGGGCGCGGCGCACGCTGACCGCCGAGAACTCGGCGGCCACGTACAGCGCGGAGAAAAGAAGGAGGAGAAGAACGACCAGGAGCGGTCCGACCATCTCTCGGCGATGGGAGAATGCGCGGGAGCGGCGCCCGCGCGCGCGCCCCGCCCTTTCCCGGCGCCTGGCGGTGGGAAGGGCGGGGTCGGTGAAGCCGACGGGCGCTGCCCGTCTTCCTGCCGTGGCGGGAGCACGCACGAGCCACGCCACGCGTGGGGCGCGGGACCCGCTTTCCGCGCGCCCGCCCCCGGCCGAAGATGGACGCTACGGCTCCCGGGGGCGCGCCGCAAGCGCGCGGGCGGCGCCATCCGCGCGTCCCGATTCGTCCCGCCGGAGCGCGGCTATGGGCGAAATTCACAATCGCACGTTACATTGAGCACCCTTCGGTCCTTTCGCCTCCAAAACTCGTTCCCTCAGGGAGACCTTTCGATGGAACCCGACGCCGGCCTGAGTGACCGTCTGCGGGACCGCATCCTGAACGCGCTGCACCTGGGGCTGCTGCGCCCGGGCGACCGTCTTCCCAGCATCCGCACGCTCTGGCGGGAGATGGGGGTGGACCACCGCGTGGTGGCGCAGGCCTACCGCACCCTGGAAGCCGAGGGGCTGGTGGAGGTCCGCGGCCGGTCGGGCGTGTACCTGGCGCCCCAGGACCAGTTCGGGGGCGAGCTGCTGGCCGAGACGGCGCGGTGGCTGGCCGGCGTGCTGGTGGAGGCGTGGAAGCGGCGGCTGACGATCGCCGACGTTCCCGAGCTCATCCGCCGCTGCACGCAGACGGCCACGCTGCGCTGCGCCTGCGTGGAGAGCAACGAGGACCAGATGACGGCGTACACGGCCGAGCTGCAGGAGCAGTTCGGGCTCGACCCGTACCCGGTGCGCATCTCGCACCTCCCGCTCCCGCGCCCCGAGCGCTCGGTGGAGTTCCACTGGGTCGAGGACGAGCTGCGCAAGTGCGACCTGGTGGTCACCACCAGCTACCACGCGCGCCTGGTGCGCAAGGCGGCCGAGAACGTGGGCATTCCCGCGGTGGTGCTGACGGTGAACCCCGACGTGGTGGAGACCATCCAGAAGCGGCTGCGCGAGGGGCCCCTTACCGTGGTCGCCGTCGAGCCGTCGTTCGGCGACCGGATGCGGGCGATGTACGCCGACGAGACGCCGGAGCGGGTGCGCGTGGTGCTGGCCGGCGACCGCGAGGGGCTGCGCGCGCTGGACCCCGACGAGCCGGTGCTGCTGACCCGCGCCGCGCGGCAGAGCCTGGGGCCCGACGACGACCTGCCCATGCTCCTTCCCCACTCGCCCACCTTCTCGCCGCACACCGCGCGCGAGCTGCTGGGGGTGATCATCCGCCTGAACCTGGAGGCCGCCGCCGCCAGCGACCAGCAGCCGGTGCTCCGCCATCAGGAGCCGGTGACGCTGGACACCTGATCCCGCGACGGGGGGTGATCCGGACCGGGAAACCGGCCGTGCATTCGGATCGATCGGCAAGGAGTCTCACACGGAGGGAACGGAGAACTGCGATCCGTCCTCCGTTCCCTCCGTGTGATGCCCTGCTGTTCGTTGGTCGAGGAAGCGCACGGCCGGCGGGGGGGATTGATTCCGGTCGCCGCGACCGCCCGCGGGGTCCATCGAGCAAAATGTCCAATCGCGCGGTGCGGGCCGCCGGAGGGGACGGGGTTGGACAAGGGTTCTCTCTCCCCCGTCCGTCCGCATTGCCAAGGAGTGGTTTGCCCGCTATTCTTCTGCGAAAGCCTCCCGGCGCCCTCCCGCCGCATCCGGTTTCGTTTCCCCACACGCCCAAGCCAGAGCTACCGATGACCAACCCGACCGCTCCCCGCATCCCGTCCAGCGCCGCTCGCGGCCGCCGCCCCTGGGAGTCGCCCCGGGTCACGGATCTGCCGCGCCTGACCGAGCTTACGCTTGCCACCGGCCCCGCAATTCCCGGCGGCGGCGGCCCCGGCGGCGGCGGCAGCACGGTCGTTCCGTAAGCTGCCGCACGCCCAGCTTGCAGATGCCCCGTCCCGGCCACCGCCGGGACGGGGCATCGCGTTCCAGGGCCGACGGCGGGAGCCGCGCCGCCGGTCCGGCGCGGAAGCTGCATTGGCGCGGAGGTTTGTATCAGGTTGTGCCGCACCGCCGCTTCCGGCGGCGCCGGAGACGTGAAACACCGTGCCCCAGCGGGCCGCCGGAACCGACCCGGCGGCCCGCGCGGGCGCCCGGCCCGGGGCCGATGAGCCGCTACCGCTTCACCCTGTTCGTGGCGGGCGACACCGCGAGGTCGCAGCAGGCGTACGCCGACCTGCGGCGCATCTGCCGCGAGCGCCTGGGCGACGGCGGCTTCGACCTGCGCGTGGTGGACGTCACGCGCACCCCCGAGGAAGCCGAGACGCACCGCGTGCTCACCACCCCCACCGTGGTGAAGGAGGAGCCGGAGCCGCGCCGGCGCATCACCGGCGACCTGTCGGACGCGGACAAGGTGCTGGCCGGGCTGGGGCTGCTCCCCGGCTGGCCCGATCCCCTTCCCCAGACACAGCCATGACGGCAGCGCTGCACCCGGTCGAGAAGCTGGCGACCGGCATTCCGGGCTTCGACCTGATCGCCGACGGCGGCCTGCCGCTGAACCGCGCCACCCTCATCGCGGGGACGGCGGGGAGCGCCAAGACCGTGTTCGCCACGCACTTCCTGGCCGCGGGGATCGCGCGCGGCCAGCCGGGGGTGTTCGTGACCTTCGAAGACTCGGTCGACGACATCCGCCGCAACGTGGGGAGCTTCGGGTGGGACGTGGCCGCCTGGGAGGCCGCGGGCACCTGGGCGTTCGTGGACGCCAGCCCCAACGCCGAGCAGGCCACCACCGTGGTGGGCGACTTCGACCTGGGCGCGCTGCTGGCGCGGCTGGAGCACGCGGTGCGGAAGTCGGGGGCCAAGCGCGTGTCGCTGGACTCGCTGAACGCGCTGTTCGTGCAGTACCGCGACCACGCCGTGCTCCGCTCCGAGCTGTACCGCATCACCAGCCACCTGAAGAAGATGGGCGTGACGCTGGTCTTCACCAGCGAGCGCACCGAGGAGTACGGCCAGGTCAGCATGTACGGCGTGGAAGAGTTCGTGGCCGACAACGTGGTCATCCTGCGCAACCTGCTGGTGGACGAGCGCCGCCGCCGCACGCTGGAGCTGCTGAAGGTGCGCGGCGCCCCGCACCAGCGCGGCGAGTTCCCCTTCACCATCACCGGCGAGGGGATCATCGCGCTCCCGCTGTCGGGGATCTCGCTCACGCAGACCTCGTCGTCGGTGCGGCTCCCCACGGGGAACGCCACGCTCGACGAGATGTGCGGCGGCGGCTTCTTCCGCGACTCCATCATCCTCCTTTCCGGCGCCACCGGGGCGGGGAAGACGCTGATGGTCACGCAGTTCCTGGCGGCGGGGTTCGAGGCCGGCGAGCGCTGCCTGCTCTTCGCCTTCGAGGAGAGCCGCGACCAGCTGTACCGCAACGCCGCGGCGTGGGGGTACGACTTCGCGGGGATGGAGAGGGACGGCAAGCTGAAGGTGGTGAACACGTATCCGCACGCCATGGCCATGGAGGACCACCTGGTGCTGATGCGCGACACCATCGAGAGCTTCCGCCCCGGCCGGGTGGCGGTCGACTCGCTCTCGGCGCTGGAGCGGGTGACCAGCGTGCGCAGCTTCCGCGAGTTCGTCATCTCCCTCACCTCGTTCCTGAAGCTGAAGGAAACGGTGGGGCTGTTCACCTCCACCACGCCCTCGCTGATGGGCGGCACCTCGGTCACCGAGAAGCACATCTCCACGCTCACCGACACCATCATCCTGCTGCGCTACGTGGAAAGCTACGGGCAGATGCGGCGCGGGCTGACGGTGCTGAAGATGCGGGGCTCGGCGCACGACCACGACATCCGCGAGTACACGATCGACGGGACGGGGATGCACATCCTGGGGCCCTTCCGCGACGTGAGCGGGGTGCTTTCGGGAAGCCCGGTGTTCCTGGCGGGCGAGGTTCACGGGGCGCCCGCCGGGGGCGGCGAGCGCCACGGGTGATAGGCACCGTGGGCTCCGTGCGCGCGGCGCGCTCCGACGAGCGCCTGAGAGGCGTCATCGACCGCCTGGCCGACGGGGTGATGATCGTGGGGCGCGACGGGGTGGTGCGCTTCGCCAACCCGGCCGCCGAGGCGCTGTTCGGCCGCCCGGCCGAGGAGCTGGTGGGCGGCGAGCTGGGCTTTCCCACGCTGGCGGGGGAGACCACCGAGATCGACGTGGTGCGCCGCGGCGGCGGTACGGCGGCGGCCGAGCTGCGCGCGGTGGAGACCGACTGGGAGGGCGAGCCCGCCTTCATCGTCTCGCTGCGCGACGTGACCGACCGGCGCGAGGCCGAGGAGCGCCGCCGCCAGGCCGAGGCCGACCAGGCCGCCCGCCGCCACGCCGAGGCCGAGGCCCGCCGCGCGCGCTTCCTCTCCAACGTGAGCTCGGTCCTGTCCGGCTCGCTCGACTACCACGCCACGCTGTCGACGCTGGCGCGGCTGGCGGTGCCCGAGCTGGCCGACTGGTGCGTGATCGACGTGGCGGAGGAGGACGGGCGGATGGCGCGCGTGGCGGCCGCGCACTCGGACGGCGACCGCGAGCCGCTGCTGGCGGTGCTCTGCGAGGACTTTCCGCCGCGCCGCGACGGCGGCTCGGTGGCCACGCAGGCCGCCCGCGGGCGCGCGCCGGTGTACGTGCCGCACGTGACCGACCCTTGGCTCGAGGCGGTGACCACCGGCCCCGAGCACGCCGCGCTGGTGCGCGCCCTGGGGATCCGCTCGCTGATCGCCGTCCCCCTGGTGGCGCGGACGGAGACGCTGGGGGTGGCCACGCTGGTGTGCGCCGACCGCGTCTACTCGCGCAACGACCTGGCCACCGCCGAGGACTTCGCGCAGCGCGCCGCGCTCTCCATCTCCAACGCGCGGCTGTACGCGGCGGCGCAGCAGGCCAGCCGGGCCAAGAGCGAGTTCCTGGCGGTGATGAGCCACGAGCTGCGCACCCCGCTGAACGCGGTGATGGGGTACGCCGACCTGCTGCAGGCGGGGATCGGCGGCGAGGTGAGCGACCGGCAGCGCTCGTACCTGGACCGCATCAAGGACGGGGCGCGGCACCTGGAGGGGATCATCGACGAGATCCTGGCCTTTTCGCGGATGGAGGCCGGGCACGAGGAGGTGCGCACCCGCCGCGTGGACCTGCGCGACGTGCTGCGGCAGGTGGGCGACCTGCTGCGCCCGGTGGCGCGGCAGAAGGGGCTGGGCTTCGACCTGCGGCTTCCGCCCGAGGCGGCCATCGCGGAGACGGACCCCGAGAAGGTGATGCAGATCCTGCGCAACCTGGGGACGAACGCGGTGAAGTTCACCGACGAGGGGGAGGTCCGCATCGAGGGGGTGCGGGGCGGCACGCACCACCTGGTGCGCGTGGTGGACACGGGGATCGGCATCCGCCGCGAGCACCGCGAGCGCATCTTCGAGCCCTTCTGGCAGGTGGAGCAGTCCAACCGCCGCGAGGTGGGTGGCACCGGGCTGGGGCTCTCGGTGGCGCGGCGGCTGGCGGAGCTGCTGGGCGGCCGGCTGTCGCTGGAGAGCACGACCAACCACGGCACCACCTTCACCCTGGCGCTTCCCGCCGCCGACCATCCCGAGAACGGCGGCGGCGCGTCTTCCTGACGCGGCGCGGCGTGATTGGCATCTCCATCTCCATCTTCATCCCGCTTCCCGAGGCGAGCCATGTCACGAGGAAGAGTGCTGCTGAATGCGGCCGTCGCGGCGTTCGTGGCCGTCATGCTGGCGGGGCCCGGCGCGGCGGTCTTTCCGTCCACGATGCGCTGGGCCGCGTGGGCCGCGTGCCCGTCGGGAACGACGCCCGCGCCGAAGCGCTTCCGCGAGCCGTACAACCGCCCGGGAGAGACGCAGGTCGCCTTCCTCTGCGTCGCGCCCGACGGTTCGGCGCGCGACCGGACGCTGGCGGCCATGGGCGGGCTCTGGGCGATGTACTTCATGGGCGGATGCGTCCTCCTCTCGCTCCTCTCCCTGCGCGGCGGATCACGCTCGGCGGATGCGGCACCCCGCTCCGTGCTCTCCGCGCGCCCCGTCCCGGCGGAAGTCGAGGCGCAGGCGCGGGAGATGATGGAGCACGAGCAGAAGATCACCGCCATCCGGATCGTACGCGACGCGACGGGGATGGGGTTGAAGGAGGCGAAGGAGTGGGTGGAGGCGCTTCCCCATCGCCCCGCGTCTCCCATGTCCCCGTCCCGGGCGATGGAGTCGAACCCGCCGGTCGCGCGCCTGGCGGAGCTGAAGCGGATGCTGGACGCCGGACTCATCACCCAGGCCGAGTACGACGCGAAGAAGGGCGAGATCCTGGCCGGGCTGTAATTCCGGGATCTGGCAATCATCCGTGCATCGCAAGCGCACGGAGAGACGTCATCCTGAGGCCGGCCACACCGTCGTTGCCTCTGCACGGGCGATTGCAGGCCGAAGGATCTACAGGCGAGGTCGCACGTGCGCTTCCGGATTGCACGATCGATCTCCGAAACGATATAGGCCCGCATCCCCGCCGACTCCCGGCCCGTTGGGATGCCACGCTCCGTTGCATCCGTTCCCCGCAACTTGCACGGAGCCTGTGCAATCGCGGACAGGCGGGAGTGGCGGCGAGAGAGCGGGGATGGCCGCTATGGGCCGAAGCCGTGCGCGGCGGGGCGGGAAACGTTATTTTGCCGCTGCCTGAATCATCTGCTTGCCCGCCTTGCAGTTCACTGCGATCGGACGCGCCGCGGAAACGCGCGCCGGCGCGGCGCCGGGATGACTTCCGGCGCGTGTTCCCATTCGGGAACGCGGCCGGTGGAACACGGTATGCACTTTCGGGGCGCCGGTTATGGTGTGCCGGATTCACAGCCCCGCCCCCATCATCTTCATGCACGTCGCCACCCATCCGAGCGTGCAGCTCCCCGAGATCCACCTCGAGCCCGGCGCCTGGCCGAGCGCATCCGAGATCGCGCACCTGTTCTCGGCCATCCCGCTGCTGGCCACCACCGACGAGGTGGCGGCCGCCTGCGTGGAGGCCGCGCGCCGCGTCGCGCGCTGTCCCTGCTCGCTGGCTGTTCCCACGCGCCCCGTGCCCCTTTCCGTAGGCGACGACCGCGACGGGATGTCGCCGCGGCTGCGCTTTCCCGCGCCCGGCGGCGAGGGCGAGCTGTGGACGCCGGACGCCACGGAGCTCCCCCCCGAGGTGCGCGACGCGCTGGCCGAGCACCTGACGCGCGTGTGGCAGGTGCAGGAGCTGCGCGCCGGGCAGGCGGCCGAGCTGGACCAGCTGCGCTTCCACCTGACCGCGCTGCAGCAGGTGGCCCGCACGCTGTCGGTGGTGCGCAGCCTGGAAGAGACGGAGCGGCTGGTGCTGGACTCGGTGGGCGAGGTGTTCTTCGCCTGGTGGGCGGCGCTGTACCACACCGACGGCGAGCAGTACACCTGCCGCGCCGTGCGCTCGCTGCGCGGCGAGTCGGTGGCCTACGCCATCCCCGCGCGGGTGGTGCGGTCCGTCGCCATGCCGGGGCAGCCGCCGGTGGTGCCGCCGCAGGACGCCGAGATCCGCGACCACGTGCCCGCCGAGGTGGCGGTGGTGGCGCCGCTGGACTTCGGCGACGGCGACGCGGGGCTGCTGATCCTGGGGCGGCGGATGACCGAGGCGCCGTACGAGGCGCACGACCTGGCGCTGCTGCGGGCGCTGGCGGACTCGTCGGCCATCGCGCTGCGCAACGCCGAGCTGCTGGACCGGCTGCGCGCGCAGGCCACCATCGACCCGCTCACCGGCTGCCACAACCGCCGCGGCTTCGACGAGATCCTGGGGGTGGAGTTCTCGCGCGCCAAGCGCTACGGGCGCCCGCTCACGCTGGTGCTGCTGGACATCGACCACTTCAAGACGGTGAACGACCAGTACGGCCACGAGGTGGGCGACAACGCGCTGCAGCGCATCGGGCGCGCGGTGCGCCACACCTTCCGCAGCACCGACAGCGCCTGCCGCTACGGCGGCGAGGAGTTCGCGCTGATCTTTCCGGAAACGGGGAAGGACGAGGGCGCGCGTCTGGCCGAGCGGCTGCGCATCCTGATCGAGACACTGCCGCCCAACGCCGAGGTGCCGCGGTCGCTGACCGCCAGCTTCGGCGTCTCCGCCTTCCCCGACGACGGGAGCGACATCTCCGCGCTGATCCGCGCGGCGGACCGGGCGCTGTACCTGGCCAAGGCGAACGGGCGGAACCGGGTGGAGCCGGCGTAGGAAGGTTAGGGGACAGGGGACAGGGACGGCGGCGCGGGTCGAGGCATTACCGCGCGGCCCAGGCATCCCCCGGCGGATGAATCCGCGGCAACAACGGCCCGAAGTCCGCCTTCGCGGACTGCGATCCCGGCATCGGCGCGAGAGCCCTCTTTCCGTGTGGGAGAGGGCTTCTGCTTTTGCCGCATCGCGGCTCGGGCGCGGAGTGTGTATCTTCCCGCCTCCGAATGCAGCGGCGGACCGGAACCGGAGACTGGACTCGTGGCGATCACCCCCAAGCAGCGCGCGTTCCTCAAGAGCCAGGCGCACCACCTGAAGCCCGTGGCCTTCGTGGGCAAGGAGGGCGTGAGCGATGCCACCATCCGCTCCATCCAGGAGGCGCTGAACACCCGCGAGCTGATCAAGGTGAAGGTGCTCGAAGCCTCGCCGCTGCACGTGCGCGAGGCCGGCGCCGAGCTGGAGCAGCGCATCGACGACCTGCAGCTGGTGCAGACCATCGGCCGCATTGCCGTGCTCTACCGCCGCCACCCCGAGAAGCCGGAGATCGAGCTTCCATAGGCAGGCACGGAAGCCTTCGGAGCGCTCCACCATGCTCGGCCGGGCCTCGCGTCACGCAGTCGTCGGACGAGTACGCCACCGGTTGCGCGGAGCGATCGAAGTTACCCCCTCCCGTTATCGGGAGGGGGTACGCGGCCCCAGCTGCGGGGGGAGGGTCCCACGGGTGCCGCGGTGGCGCAAAGAAATCGGGGGGGCACCGTCCGCCGGCGCCTCCCCGATTCTCTATCCCCATCCCTCGCCATCCCGTCAGTAGATGTACACCGGGGTGCCGACGGGGATGTGGTGGTACATCCACAGGATGTCGTCGCGGAGCATGCGCAGGCACCCGTGGCTGGCGGCGTCGCCCACGGAGTTCGGGTTGTCGGTTCCGTGGAAGTAGTAGCCGTCGTACATCTCCAGCTTGGCGGCGCCCAGCGTGCCGCGCATGGCGCGCTGCGGGCTGCCCCAGGGCGGAATGATGACCTTGCCGCCGCTGATGGGCACCTGTCCCGGCGGGAAGCGGCCGTTCAGCGCGTTGGGCGGCGCGTCGCTCATGTCCACGATCCCCAGCCCGTTGCGCCGCGCGATCTGCACGTAGTGCCAGTTGGGCGGAACCCACACCGGGTCCAGCTCCTTGGCGGTGATCGACATCTTCCCGCGCGGCGTCTGGAAGCGCTTGGTCACGCCGTCGATCACCATCGTCTCGCCCGAGCCGATGGCGACGGGGGCCTTGAACAGCGTGTCGTCGCCCTTCAGGTACAGCACGCGGCGCTCGGCCAGCGACACCACCAGGTACGGCCGGTCGCGCGGCGCAAGCTCCTCTTCCTTGCGCGCCAGCGACCGCTCGCGCTGCGCCACCTGCTGCGTGATCTCGGCCTCGCGGCGGCGCATGAACTCCATCGAGCGCTCGTCGCGCGTGGCCACCATCTCGGCCACGCGCCGGTCCAGCCGCGCGTTCACCGCCATGGCGCTGGTGGCGGCGAACAGCCCCGCCGCGATCAGCACGCCCAGCAGCAGCGCCACCGTGGTCCCGCGGTAGTCGTGCGCGATCCGCCGCAGCCGCCCCGGCGGGGTGTAGTTGCGCCGGTCCTCGATCCCCGCGCGCGTCACTCGTCTGGCCATCTATCCCTCACCTCCGCATAGAGTTGCATCCCCCCTCCGCACTCCCGCACTCCCGCACCGTCAGTAGATGTAGACCGGCGTGTCCTCCTTCACCGCGTCGAAGATGGCCACCAGGTCGCGCGCGCGGGCCATGAACCCGGCGGGGATCACCACGTCCTTCAGCGGCCCGGCCTGCGGCTGCGAGTAGATCTGCGTCCCGTCGTCGAGCGCGATGAGGTACGCGCCCATCCCGCCGGCCACGCGGCGCTCGCCCTCGGGGGGCACCGGCTGGCCGCGGCTCACGTACACCCATTCGGGCACGGTGATGGTGGGGTTCTGCTGCCGGCTGGCGATGTGCCGCTCGCCCATGCCGCGCACGAAGCGCCACTGCCGCCCGTCCGGCGCGCGCACGATGGAGTCCGGTCCGATGGCCAGCTTCGCGCGGCGCAGCGTGGCCCGCCCCTGCCGCAGCTCCAGCACCGAGTCCTTCAGCACGATGGCCAGGTGGCGCTTGTTGGTTTCCAGCGAGCGGATGCGCATGTCGCGCTGCAGCAGCGCCACCGCCAGCTTCGTGCGCTGCTCGCGGTGCCGCAGCAGCTCGGCCTGCGTCTGCTTCTGCGCGGCGGTCATCTGCTGCGTGAACCCCTGCGCCTCGCGGTTGTAGCGGGGGATGCGCATGGCCACCGCCCCGGCCGCCAGAACGAACAGCGCGATCAGCGCGACCGAGCCCCAGAAGAACACCGGGTGCTCGCGCCTGAAGCCTTCGCGCCTCGGAGCCGCCTCGTCCATGATCGTTCCCGTAAGCCGTCTGGGTGGAACGGTTTGCATTCCCGGTGGCGCCCACCGGTTGCAAGACACGTTCCGCGCCCGCCTAAGCGTTTGCGCGCGCCGGATTTAGCTGGCCGGGTGGAGGAGCCCGCGGAAACAGCCGTACGAACTCCGCTTTCGCGGATCGCGCGAGCCGTCGAGCGAAGCCGGCGGAGTGGCGCGGGGATGGGAGATGATGGATCTTCATCTCCATTCGCGGTTTGCTGGGGATGGGGATTCAGACGGCGAGGGGGGAGATGGAGCGGACGTTCTGGAGACTGGGGTGCGCGTTCGGGTTCCTGGGCGTGGCGGCGGGGGCGTTCGGCGCGCACGCGCTGCGCAGCCGGGTGCCGGCGGAGCTGCTGGCGGTGTTCGAGACCGGCGCGCGCTACCAGATGTATCACGCGCTGGCCCTGCTGGCCGTCGCGCTGGTGGCGGGGCGCGCGCCCTCCAAGGCCGCGCGGGCGGCGGGGTGGCTGTTCGCGGCGGGGATCGTGGTGTTTTCCGGCAGCCTGTACCTGCTGGCGCTCACCGGCGTCCGCGTCCTGGGGGCCGTCACCCCGCTGGGCGGGCTCTGCTTCCTGGGAGGATGGATCGCGCTGGCGCTCGCGGCCCGCGCACCGGCGGCGGATTGAGCGTACTACGCAGATCGTCTCGCGCCTGTCCCCGCCGGGGGACGCGCGCTTGTCCGCGTGCGGGAACGAAACGGCCCGGGGCACACGGGTGCCTTCATCTCAACCCGTTGCGCTGGAACGGGTTGCGAAACCGGGGGTAGGGGCGCATGGATTGCTTTGCATGGGAGCCGAACGCTTCTCTCCCCACTGCCGCTTCACGAAGGATCGAACCATGAGACGCCTGGCTACCCTCCTGCTGCCGGTGCTCGCACTCACTGCCTGCGTGGGCCCCGCCTACGGGCCCGGCTCCTACGGCGGACGCTACTCCTCCTCCAACTCCCGCGAGCGCTGGATCGACGACGAGCGCCAGCCCATCGCCGCGCGCATCGTCCCCGACGGCAACTGGTTCGGCGTGGAGCTGAACCGCCCGGCGTACGTGGCCGTGTTCGAGATCCTCCCCGGCCGCGGGGTGGCGATGGTGTACCCGCAGTACGCGGGCGGCGAGTCGTACTTCCCCACGGGGTATTCGTCGCTGCGCACGCCCGGCACCCGGCGCTACGACTGGTACGACCAGAGATACACCTCGCGCTTCGCCAACGACGAGCCCACCTACTACTTCCTGGTGGCGTCGCGCCGGCCGCTGCGCGTCTCGCGCTTCCAGCGCTCGCAGAACGCGCTGCGCAGCGTGCTGGGGTACAACTCGTACACCACGCTGAACTACCGCACGGTGATGAACGACCTGGTGCAGGCCATCGTTCCGAGCCAGCCGGACGACGACTGGACCACCGACGTGTACGCCATCTGGCCCAACGGCGGCCGCAGCCTGTACGCGAACGACGACCGGCGCTTCACCTACGTGCGCTGCCCCGACGGCTACGTGGACCTGGTGCCGGTGGAGCTGGGGCTCTTCGCCTGCCGCGGCATCCACGCGGGCAACGAGGGCCGCCACCGCGGCGCGAACGGCAACAACCCGCCGCCGCCCCCGCCCGCGGACACCTCGACCGTGCACGTCCCCGGCCGGCGCCGCCCCGAGCCCGCGACCCCCGCCGGCGGGAACACGGCCACGAACGGCAACGCCGGCAGGCGCGCGGCGCCCGAGCGCCGTCCCGAGCCGCGGACCGACGCGCCGCGGATGCGCCCGAACGACGACGACAAGCCGCGCGTGGCGCCGCAGAGCAGCGGCAGCGACGAGCAGCCCAGCCGCGCCGAGCCGCGCGCCGAGGAGCCGCGGCGGGCGGAGCCCCGGCACGAGGAGCCGCGCGCGGAGCCCAGGTCGGAGCCGCGGAGCGAGTCGCCGCGGGCGGAGGCCCCGCGCTACGAGCGGCCGTCCGCGCCGCCGCCGCCCCCACCGCCGCCGCCGCCGCCTCCTCCCCCGCCGCCGTCTCCGCCTCCGGCGCCCGCGGCGGAGCCGTCGCGGACCGCCGAGCCGCAGTCGGTGCGCCCCCGCGTCCAGCCGTAACGGCCTGGACGGGAGATGAAGATGAAGCGCCGCACCCGCCGGATCGCCGGCGGGTGCGGCGCTTTTATGCGTTTGCGGTGTAAACCTGTGCGGGAGAATGCGATCCATCCCCCGTCAACCCGATTTCACCGCACGCCCGGCATGCTGAAGGTCATCGAAAACGAAGTGGTCGCCTGCCGCCGGTGCGCGCGGCTGGTGGAGTGGCGCGAGCAGGTGGCGCGCGAGAAGCGGCGCGCGTACCGCAACGAGGAGTACTGGGGGCGGCCGATCCCGGGCTTCGGCGACCCCGCGGCGCGGCTGCTGATCCTGGGGCTGGCCCCGGCGGCGCACGGCGGCAACCGCACCGGCCGCGTGTTCACCGGCGACCGCAGCGGCGACTGGCTGTACGCGGCGCTGCACCGCGCGGGCTTCGCCAACCAGCCCACCAGCACGCACCGCGGCGACGGCCTGGCGGTGACGGACGCGTGGATCACCGCCGCGGTGAAGTGCGCGCCACCCGACAACAAGCCGCTCCCCGACGAGCGCGACGCCTGCTTCCCGTTCGCCGTGGCCGAGCTGGCGGCGCTGCCGAACCTGCGGGCCATCGTCTGCCTGGGGAAGTTCGCGTGGGATGGCGCCCTGCGCCTTCTGCGCGACGCCGGCCACGCGCTCCCCACGCCGCTGCCGAAGTTCGGGCACGCGGCCGAGGCGCGGCTGGCGTCGGGGCTCACGCTCATCGGCTCGTACCACCCCAGCCAGCAGAACACCTTCACCGGCCGCCTGACCGAGCCCATGCTCGACGCCGTCTTCACCGCCGCGCGCCGGGCGATCGACGAGGACGGGGGATGATCAGGGGATCGTTGCGCCGCGCCGGATCCGGTCCGACATTCCGTCACACCGCCTCGCCGCGGACGGCGATCCGGCGCGAACGATCTCTCCCCCCAGACAGGATGGCGAAGATGAAACGGACGCGACTCGACCTCTCCAACCTGCGCGTGCAGTCGTTCGCCACCTCCGCCGTGCTGAGCGACGACGAGGCGCAGGCGGACCACGACTCGTACCGCCAGTGCATCAGCGAGCTCTCCGCCTGCGGCGTGTGCCCGACGGACACCTTCGCGAGCCCGGCCTGATCTTGAAGGCGGAAAGACTCGGAGGATGGCTGAGTAGATAGAAAGGCCCGCGCGCAGCCGGTCACCGGCGACTGAAGTTGCAGCGTTGCAGCAACAACTATGGGAAGCCTCGCAAACTGCGCGAGGCTGATCCGCTCACTCCGCGGCACCGGCGCTCAGGACTGATCTCCTTCCATCCTCCCCGGACGCGCGCAGGCGGACGACTCAGCTCAGGATCAGGTCGGATGGACGTGAAGAGCCGCGGGGGAATCGCTCCTCCGCGGCTCTTCGTCCGTCTGGGGAATCGAATCCCCCTACTCTTCGTCCTCGCCCGTCATCATCCGCCGGTAGCTCTCGTATCGGCCCGCATCCAGCTTGCCCGCCGCGGCGGCGTCCTGGATGGCGCAGCCGGGCTCGTGCACGTGCGTGCAGGTGGGGTAGCGGCAGCCGCCCAGCAGCGCCTCGAACTCGGGGAAGTAGAACTGCAGCTGGTCGCGGTCGATCTCCCACAGCCCCAGCTCGCGCAGGCCCGGAGTGTCGGCCACGTACCCGCCGCACTCCAGCGGGATGAGCTGCGCGGTGACGGTGGTGTGGCGCCCCTTGTTCACCGCCTCGCTGATCTCGGCCACGCGCAGCCCCAGCCCGGGCTGCACCGCGTTCAGCAGGCTGCTCTTTCCCACCCCCGACGGCCCCGCGAGCGCCGACGTGCATCCGCAGATGGCGCCGCGCACGTCCTCGACCCCCACGCCGCGCTTGGCCGCGGTGAAAAGCACGTCGTACCCCGCCGCCACATAGGGGGCGAAGGTGCGCCGCGCCTCGTCCTCGCCCGACACGTCCGTCTTGTTCACCACGATCACGGGGCGGATGTCGGCGTCGGCGGCGATGACCAGGAAGCGGTCCAGCATGCGCAGGTGCGGCGCGGGGTTGGCCGCGGCGAACACGATCAGCACCTGGTCCAGGTTGGCGGCGATGACCTTGGCGCGCGGCGCCTTTCCCGGCGCGCGGCGGGCCAGCACCGTGGAGCGGTCGTGCACGCGCATGATGGCCCACGCGGCGTCGGTTCCCGCCTGCTCGCGGTCCATGTCCACGCGGTCGCCGACCACCACCATGTCGCCCGAGCGGTCGTCGCGCTTCAGCTTGCCGCGCAGCACCGCGTCGCGCAGGCCCTCGGCGGTTTCCACCTCGTACACGCCGCCCTGCTTGCGGAGAACGGTGCCGGTCAGCATGGCGGGAACCCCAGTGCGGACGTGCGTGAGTGCGGGAGTGCGCCGGGTCCGGACGCACTCACGCACTCGCGCACTTCCGCACTTCCGCACTTTGGAGAAAGCGAAGGGCACTCCGCCGCGTGGCGGAGTGCCCTCGTTTCCCTCCCGTCGCGCCCGCTCATGCGGTGGCGAAGGAGGCCAGCGCCTCGCCCATCTCGCCCTCGCGCAGGCGCTTGAGCGCGCGGTCGCGCAGCTGGCGGATGCGCTCGCGGGTCACGCCCAGGATGTCGCCGATCTCCTCGAGCGTGTGCTCGCGCCCGCCCTCCAGCCCGAAGTACAGCTTCAGCACCTTGGCGTCGCGCGGCTGCAGCGTGCCCAGCGCACGCTCCACCCGCTCGGAAAGCAGCCGCTCCTCCACCTCGTCCTCGGTGACGATCGCCTCCTCGGCGATGAAGCGGTCCATCAGCTGGCTGTCGTCGCTGTCGCCGATGGGCGCGTCCAGCCGGATCTCGGCGGCGTTCAGCGTCTGCAGGCTCTCCACGATCTCGGTGGACAGCCCCGTGGCCTCGCTGAGCTCCTGCGGCGTGGGGTCGCGCCGCAGCTCCTGCTTCAGGCGCTCGCGCTCGCGGAAGATCTTGGCCAGGTCGCTGGCGCGGTTCAGGGGCACGCGCACGCTGCGCCCCTGGTTGGCCAGCGCCGACAGGATGGCCTGGCGGATCCACCACACGGCGTAGGAGATGAACTTCACCCCCTGGTCCGGGTCGAACTTCCGCGCGGCCGTCACCAGCCCCACGTTCCCCTCCTGGATCAGGTCCGAGAGGGACACACCGCGGTTCTGGTACTTCTTGGCCACCGAGATCACGAAGCGCAGGTTGGCCCGCGTGAGCTCGTTGACGGCGTCTTCCTCACCCGCGCGCGCGCGGCGGCCCAGCTCGATCTCCTCGGCGGGGGTGAGCAGCTTGTGCGTGCTCACCTCCTTGAGGTACTGGTCGAGACTGCTCTGGTCCTCGTTGGGCGCGCCGAACTCGCCGTCCGGCCGGGTGGCCGTACGCTTGCGCTTGCGTGCCGGGGTGTTCGTGCTCTTGCGCGCTGCCGTAGCCATGTCTTCTGTCGCCTCTCCGCCTTCACGGAGGCCCGCCTGCCGTTGTGGCCGGCGCGGGCCGGAAATGGGGCCGGTTCTGCAAAAGGTCTGCCCGCCGGAAAACAAATCCGCCCGGCGCTGCGGGTGCGGCCGGGCGGGAAACGGTGCGGGACGCGGATTTCCGCGCCTACGCCTGCTCCCGCCCCCTTCCCGTGCCGAAGCACCCCACCCCGCGCATCGCTGCGCGGAGCCGCTCCCGGTCATGGCCGGGGTGTTGCCGGGTGCTTGCCACGGTGAAGCTCATGCTGCCGAAAAGGGGTGAAAAGTCTGCCGCCGGTACGCCCTCGCGGAGCGTGGGGGGCGCACAAGGTAGTGCGCCCTCCGTGCCCCGTCAACGGGAAAGAACGCGCGGGCCGGCCCTCGTTCGCACAGGTGGAATACCGCCGGGCCCGCCCCAGGTTCCCGAAGTTCCTACCGTAGATGACGATTAATCCACCGCAAACGTTTCATCTGCTTCCCGCTCTCCGGAATCGCCCGTCAATTCCCCCGTCCTTGCGGGAAAGGCGAATGAATTCGCGGCAACAACAGCACAAAGTCCCTGCGGGACTGCTCTCCGGCTTTCGCGCAGGTGGCGGAACCGGTGCCGGAAAGGCTCGGCTGCACAGTGCTGGCAATCCGCCCGGATGCTGGAAGCGGAGTCCGCGAAGGCGGCGCGAAGGCGGACTTCGGGCCGTTGTTGCCGCGAATTCATTCGCCTTCCAGAGAGGTTGCGCCCGCGCGCCGGCGCATCGACCTTCTCCATCTTCCCCCCAACCGATCGGAGCACGGCAATGGCGGTACGCGCACCCGACTTCAGGCCCGAGCTGGAGTGGATCAACACCGGCGGGCGGCATCTCACGCTGGCGGACTTCCGCGGGCGCATCCTGGTGCTCGATTTCTGGACCTACGGCTGCATCAATTGTCTTCACATGATCCCCGAGCTGGCCGAGCTGGAGCGGCGCTTTCCCGACGAGGTGATCGTGGCCGGCGTGCACTCGGGGAAGTTCATCAACGAGCGGGTGACGGCCAACATCGCCCGCGCCTGCGAGCGGCTGGGCGTGCATCACCCCGTGCTGAACGACCGGCAGTTCCGCACCTGGCGCGAGTACACGGTGAACGCCTGGCCCACGCTGGCGGTGGTATCTCCCGATGGCTACGTGCTGGGGATGCAGCCCGGCGAGGTGACGGCCGAGCAGCTGACGCCGGTGATCGGCGAGTTCGTGGACGCGCTGCGCAGGGCGGGGAAGATGGGCGGAGCGCCCGCCCCCTTCGTGCCGCAGACGCAGCCGCCAGAGCCGGGGATCCTGCGCTTCCCCGCGAAGGCGCACGCGGCGGCGGACGGGCAGCTGTTCGTGGCCGATACGGGGCACCACCGCGTGCTGCAGGTGGCGCTGGACGGCGGCGGCGCGAGCGGGCGGGTGCTGCGCGCCTACGGCTCGGGGGAGGCGGGGTGGATGGACGGCGATGCGGGCTCCGCCGCCTTCCGCGCGCCGCACGGGCTGGCGCTGGCGGACCGCACCCTCTACGTCGCCGACACCGGCAATCACCTGGTCCGCGCGATCGACCTGAACGGCGAGCGGGTGGCGACGGTGGCGGGCGTGGGCGACCAGGCGCGGCAGCGCTACCAGGGCGGCCCGGCGCTGGACACGCCGCTGAACTCGCCATGGGACCTGCTGTGGAAGGACGGGCGGCTGTATGTGGCGATGGCCGGCCCGCACCAGCTCTGGCGCATCGATCCGGACGCGGGCGCGGCGGAGGTGTTCGCGGGCTCCGGCGCGGAGGAGGTGTACGACGCGGAGCTGCCGCTGGCGGCGCTCGCGCAGCCCAGCGGCATCGCCACGGATGGCAACCGCATCTGGTTCGCCGACGCGGAGTCGTCGGCGATCCGCTACGCCGTGGCGGGGGCGGACGTGCGCACGATCGTGGGCACCGGCCTCTTCGACTTCGGCGACCAGGACGGCACCGGCGACGACGTGCGGCTGCAGCACGCGCAGGGGCTGGCGTGGTGGCCGGGCGAGCGGAAGCTGCTCGTCGCCGACACCTACAACCACCGTGTGAAGACGGTCGATCCGTACACCCGCGAGGCCCGCGCCTTCGCCGGCTCGGGCGAGGCGGGGCTGATGGATGGGGATGGGGAAGCGGCGCGCTTCTGGGAGCCGGGCGGCATCTCCGTGACGCCCGACGGCGCGCGGGCGTACGTGGCCGACACCAACAACCACGCGCTGCGGGTGATCGACCTGGCGACGCGGCAGGTGCGGACGGTGGAGCTGCGGGAGGGGTGATCGGGGGTGGGGTGGCCGGCTTCTCTCTTCCCCTTACCCCGAATGGAATTCGGGGGCAACAACAGCACAAAGTCCCTGCGGGACTGCTGTCATGCATCCGGGCTGATCGCCTGCACCGGTGTTGCATTGGCTCTCCAACAGCGGTGCTGCCGACTCGCCGGGAAGCCGGGGGGCAGTCCCGCAGGGACTTTGTGCTGTTGTTGCCGCGAATTCATTCGCCCGGTGCGAGGGCGGCTGCCGCGACGAAACCTCATGCAGCGCAACGACATAGATCGTACGCGGCCGAACGGCCGGCGAGCGGTTTCACCGTTGATGGAGCGCGGTCATGAGCAAGGCGGAGCGGCAGGAGATCGGGAAGTGCCCGTCGTGCGGTGCCACGATCTGGAGCGACCATCCGTACGCGTGGTGCTCGAAGTGCGGCGAAACGCTCCCCGGGGAGATCGGCGCGCGGCTCCCGTCGGCGCAGGTAAAGCGGGAGGAGGGCACCTCGTTGGTGGTTCAGGGACGCCAGGTGCCTTGCCCCATCTGCGCGCACGACCGGTTCTGGACCCGCAAAACGCTGATGGACACCCGCGGCGCCTCATTCTTCGGGATCGACTGGGCAAACCCGTCCGCCGAGAACTACATCTGCCTCCGCTGCGGCCACGTACTCTGGTTCATGCGGTGATAACCGACCGGGGTGCGTACCGAACCCAAGCCCCGGGCTCCGGGTCCCGAGGCCGCAGTCCCGCAGGGACTTTGTGCTGTTGTTGCAGGGGAATTCCATTCCCCTGATCCTGCCTGGGCTCGGCTTGATCCATCGCAAAGCCCCCCGCCCGAGTGCTTCCGGGCGAGGGGCTTCTTCGCGAAATCCCGATGGAGGATCAGTACTCCAGCATCGCGTACACGTCGTGGTTCTGCAACAGCTTGCGGCCGCCCAGGAAGCCGAGCTCGACGAGGAAGGCGATCGCCGCCACCTGGCCGCCGAGCTGCTCGACCAGGTGCGCGCTGGCGGAGGCGGTGCCGCCGGTGGCCAGCAGGTCGTCGATCAGCAGCACGCGCTCGCCGGATCGGACGCCGTCGACGTGCATCTCCAGCGCGGCGGTGCCGTACTCCAGCGCGTACTCGCGGTGGATCTTCTCGGCGGGGAGCTTGCCCACCTTGCGGATGGGGACGAAGCCCACGCCCAGCTCCAGCGCCAGCGGCGCGCCGAAGATGAAGCCGCGCGACTCGATCCCCGCCACCACGTCGATCCGCGCGTCGCGGTAGCGCTCGGCGAGGTGCGTCACCACCTCGCGCAGCGCGCCGGGCGCGCGCAGCAGCGGCGTCACGTCGCGGAAAAGGATGCCTTCGACGGGAAAGTCGGGTACGTCGCGGATCAGCGTCTTGAGGTGGTCCACGGGTCGGGAGGGGTTGGGGTGGGAAGTCGTAAGTCCTGAGTCCTAAGTCCTAAGTCCTAAGTGGGAGTGATCAGTCCCACTTAGGACTTGGCACTTAGGACTTAGGACTTCTTTTCTCCTCTTATCGTGCCAGCACGCCGCTGTACTTGTCCCAGTCATCCAGCACCATCCCCGCGCCGCGGACCACGCAGGACAGCGGCTCGGAGTCGACGTGGATGGGGAGCTGGGTTTCCTCGGCCAGCAGGAGGTCCAGGCCCTTCAGCAGCGCGCCGCCGCCGGTCATCACGATCCCCTCGTCCACGATATCGGCGGAAAGCTCGGGCGGGGTGATCTCCAGCGCGCGGCGCACGGCGCTGGCGATGGCGTGCACCGGCTCCTGAATGGCCTCGCGGATCTCCTCGCTGTACAGCCGCACCGTCTTGGGGATGCCGCTCACCAGGTCGCGGCCGTTCACGTCCATCTCGCGCTCCTGTCCGGTGGCGCGCGCGGAGCCGATCTGGATCTTGATGCTCTCGGCCGTGGCCTCGCCGATCAGCAGGTTGTAGCTCTTGCGCACGAAGGCCATGATCGCCTCGTCGAACTCCCAGCCGCCCGTGCGGATGGAGGCGTCGGCCACGATGCCGGAGAGGGCGATGACCCCGATCTCCGTGGTCCCCCCGCCGATGTTCACCACCATGCTGCCGCGGGGCGAGACGACGGGAAGGCCCACGCCGATGGCGGCCGCCATGGGCTCGGAGATGAGCCACACCTCCTTGGCGCCCGCGGCCATCACCGCCGCGCGCACCGCCCGCCGCTCCATCTCGGTGATGCCCGAGGGCACGCCGATGACCACGCGCGGCTTGATGCGGAAGATGCGCTTGGGAAGGACGCGGGCCAGGTACTCGCGCAGCATCCGCTCGGCCATGTCCACGTCAGCGATCACGCCGTCGCGCATGGGCTTGACGGCGATGATCCCCTCGGGCGTGCGGCCCAGCATGCGCTTGGCCTCGAGGCCGATGGCGCGCACCTTTCCGGTGCGGCGCTCCACGGCAACCACCGAGGGCTCGTTCAGCACGATGCCCTCGCCCTTCACCTGGATCAGCGTGTTTGCGGTGCCGAGGTCTACCGCGATATCTGGCACGGAGTTGCGCAGTCGTTCCGGTGGAGGTGGCGCGTCCGCTACGGGCCCGGGGCTGGTGCGGATGAACGGCCGGAATCTAACCCGACAGTCGGCGCGCGGACAGGCGCGGAGTAGTCCTGAGTCCCAAGTCCCAAGTCCCAAGTGGTTCGGAACCCGGATCTCGCCCCTGATACCCGGCACTCAGCACTCAGCACTCAGCACTCAGCACTTAGGACTCAGGACTTAGGACTCAGGACTTAGGACTTCTTTTCCCCTTCTCCACGATTGACCTCGCCCCGCCGGGCGTTTAGCCTTCGCAGTGAGGCCCCACCCAACCCGATCGGAGCACGCATGTCGTTCTTCCACCGCGAGACCCAGGGGATCCGCGTCATCGCCCAGCCGTTCTACGTGGCCGAGCACAGCGATCCCGGCGACGAGCGCTACGTGTTCGCCTACCGCATGCGCATCGAGAACGTGGGCGACCAGGCGGCGCAGCTCGTCTGGCGCCACTGGTACATCCACGACTCGGCCAGCGGCGAGAGCGAGGTCGAGGGCGAGGGCGTGGTCGGCGAGCAGCCGCTCATCGGCCCCGGCGACGTGCACGAGTACCAGAGCTTCTGCGTCCTCGAAGGGCCCGAGGGGTCGATGGAGGGCTACTACGAGTTCCGCCGCCCCGACGGCGGTGTCTTCCGCGCCGACATCCCCCGCTTCCTCCTCCGCACCTTCAGCGCCTGATCCGGCATCGAAAGCGAGGTCGGGGGCGATGGGGAGATGGAGATGGTTCCATCTTCATCCCCATCCCCCCGGCGTGTTTTCGGCGGATCGCGAGCGTGATGTGAAACGTCCGGCGCGCGGCGCGGTAGAATCTACATCCTCCGAAGTTCGTCTCCTCCCGAAGTCCGCTCCTCTCCCCCGATGAACAGCATCGCCCGGCTCCCGCGCGTCGCGGCCGTCCTCGCGTGCGCGTCCCTGGCCGCGTGCGGAGATGCGCATCCGCGCGCGCCGAGGCAGGCGCATGCGAGCGCGCCGCCCGCCGCCACGCCTTCCGCTGCTTTGACCCTGTCCGACAGCGCCGCCGCCGTCGTCGAGAGCCCGAACGTGCCGGTGGGCATCCTGCGCGACATGGCGCGCGACTGGGACTGGATCGGCGTGCGGCACGAGGAGTTCGGCATCCGCACCCGCACCGACCTGAACGGCGACGGCAGGGAGGAGGTGGAGATGCTGGGGATGTGCGGGAGCGCCGAGCTGTGCGTGAGCTACTACTATCGCCAGGAGGCAGACGGCGCGTTCACCCGGCTGCTGGCCGCCGAGACGGCGGAGGGCGGGCTGGAGCCGCTGCGCCACCGCACGCACGGCTACCGCGATCTGCGCAGCGAGGCGCCGATGACCGGCACGCAGCGGCCCGTGCCGGTCATCTACCGCTACGACGGCACCGAGTACCAGCCAAACGGGCTGGCCACGGCCATTCCGCACTCGCTTTCCGCGGCGGACCTGAACGGCGACGGGCGGATGGACCTGCTCGTGGGCGGCTACACGGGAACGACCTTCCTGCTCCCCGGCGACGGCCGCGGCGGGTTCGGCGCGCCGTCGTTCACCACCACGCCGCGCTTCACCGACGTGGTCACACTCGCGGACGTGAACCGCGACGGCCGCGCGGACCTGGTCGTGGCCCCCGAATACTCCGCCGTGCGCCTCCACCCGGGCGACGGCCGCGGCGGCTTCGGCGCGGCGAGGGAGCTGGCCGACAGCGCCAACTGGCTGGCGGTGGCCGACATGAACGGCGACGGAGCGCCTGACCTGGTCGCCACGCGCCAGGACCACGGCACGGTGACGGTGATGCTGAACGACGGGCGAGGCGGCTTCCGCGCGGCCCGCGGCTTCTCCGCCGACGCGCGCCTCGGCGCTCTCGCCGTCGCCGACCTGGACGGCGACGGGCGGCAGGACGTGGCCGTCGCGGACGCCGGCGCGCTCGGGCTCGACCACCGCGTCGCCATCCTGCGCGGCGACGGCCGGGGCGGGCTGGGCGCCCGCACTGACGCCGACGCCGGGTTCGCGCCGAGCCAGCTCCACGTCGCCGACGTGGACGGAGACGGGAAGCCGGACGTGGTCGCCTCGGGGCAGGTGCGGAACGTTGCGGTGCTGCTGAACCGCGGCGGGAGCTTCGCGGTGAGGCAGGTGCCCGTGGAACTGTGGGTGGACGCGTCGGCGGTGGGCGACGTGAACGGTGACGGGCGCCCCGACCTGGTGGCCGCCACCAGCCGCTACCGCGACGTGCTGGTGGTGCTGCTGGGCACCGGCGGCGGGCGCTTCCGCCGCAGCGCACGCCTCCCGGTGGGGCGCTGGCCCGCCGCGCTGGCCATCGCGGACGTGAACGGAGACGGGAAGCCGGACATCGCGGTCGCCAACGAGGATTCCGACGACATCGCCCTGCTGATGGGGCGCGGCGACGGCACCTTCGGCCGCGGCGCCGTGGTCCGGCTGAGGCGGCCCTTCCACTGACCAGGACCCAAATCTCCCGAATCTCGCTAAGCGGCCACTTGACTTAAACTTGGAATGGCAGTAAGTTAGATGCGTTCGGCATGGCAGAGAGTTTCATGTTTGAGCCGATATCATTGAAGCCGGGGGCTGATCCTGCAGCGGACGTGGAGTCCTTCGACGGACATCGCGGAAGACTGCGGGGATGTCACCCAACGATACTCACGTATCAGGCTTCAAACCTTGCTCTCTGTTATGTCGGCACACGCGTCGCGGGGTGGAGCAGCCTGGTAGCTCGTCGGGCTCATAACCCGAAGGTCGCGGGTTCGAATCCCGCCCCCGCTATGGCCGAAAGCGCCTCCGGATCTCACGATCCGGAGGCGCTTCGTGTTTCCGCCGCCTCCGCCTGACCCTCGCTCGCCGTCGTCGGCGAGGACGGGGCACGGGGGAGGATGAGGGTGAAGACGGAGCCCTCGCCCTCGCGGCTCTCGGCGTCGAGCTCGCCGCCCATCGCCCGGGCCAGGTCGCGGCTGATGGAGAGCCCCAGCCCCGTGCCCTCGCTGGTGCGCGTGTACCCCGCGTTCACCTGCACGAAGGGCTCGAAGATGGTGCCCAGCTTGTCGGCGGGGATGCCGATCCCCGTGTCGGCCACACGCACCCGCACCGCGTCGCCGTCCGCCTCGCCCGACAGCGTGATGCACCCGCCCTCGGGGGTGAACTTCACCGCGTTGGAGAGCAGGTTCAGCACGATCTGCCGCAGCTTCTCGGCGTCGGCGCGCACCTCCACCGCCGCATCGCAGCGCCGGTACTCGTACGACTGCCCGCGCGCCCGGACCTGCGGCGCGATCAGCTCCTCCACCCCCTCCAGCAGCTCGCCCACCGCCACGTCGCGCACGTCGAAGTGCACGTGCCCGGTTTCGATGCGCGCGAAGTTCAGCACGTCGTTGATCAGCCCCAGCAGGTGCGTCTGGCTGCGGCGGATGCGCTGCAGGTCGGCGTGCTGCGCCTCGGTCAGGGGGCCGCGGATCTCCAACTCCAGCAGGTCCACGTACCCGGCGATGGCATTCAGCGGCGTGCGCAGCTCGTGGCTCATGGTGGTCAGGAACTCGAACTTGGCGCGGTTGGCCGCCTCGGCTTCGGCGCGGGCGGTGCGCTCGGCCTCGTACAGCCGCGCCCGCTCCAGCGCCAGCGCGCCCTGCCGCGCCACCGCCAGCAGGTAGTCGCGCGTCTCGCCGTCGAACGCCCGCGCCTCGGCGAAGTTCAGCACCAGCCCGCCCACCGCGCGCCCCTCCACCCACATCGGCACCACCGCCCACGCGCCGTAGCGCGAGCGCTGGCCGCGGTCGGGGATGCCGGGGTACAGCCGCTCCAGCGCCTCGCGGCTCTCCAGGCACAGGATCTCGCCGGTGCGCACCGCGTCGGCCAGGGGGATGTTGAGGTCCAGGGGAACGCTGCGGAACTCGTCCATCACGTCGGCCGCGTGGCCGGTGGCCCACACCAGCTCCACCCGGTCGCTCGCCGGCTTCAGCTGGCTGATCCACCCGGCGGCCGCGCCGAGCGCGCGCATGCTCTCGCCCAGCGCGGCCTGCGCCACCTCCTCCATCGTCCGCGCGGTGGCCAGCCCGGCGGTGACGGCCTGCAGCCGCGCGATCTGCCCCGCCGCCCGCTCGGCCTGGCGGCGGGCCTCGTGCTCGGCCTGGTGAAGGCGCGCGTTCTCCAGCGCGGTGGCGGCGCGGCGCGCCAGCTCCTCGGCCAGCGCGCGGTCGGCCGGGCCGTAGCGCCGCGCCGCGTCTGCCGACGCCAGCACGATGGCCCCACGCGCGGCGCCGTCCAGCACGAGGGGGACGATAACGAGGGAGACGGGGGCGAGCTCCGCCAGCAGCTCGTCGTAGCGCGGATGGGCCACCTGCCCGCGCAGCACCTCGGCGGCGTGGTCCTCCACCAGCACCGAGCGCCCCGAGCGGACCGCGCCGCCGATGGTGGTCTCGCCGCCGGCTGCGGCGCGCACGGCCAGCAGCTCGCGCACCCGCGGCGCCCGCGCGGGGTCGGCGTGCGCCACCTCGGCCTGCGGGCCGCCGTCGCCGGCCAGCACCACGGCGCACCAGTCGGCCAGCCGCGGCACCACCAGCCGCGACAGGCTGGCCAGCACCGTGGGGTAGTCCAGCGACTGCGCCAGCACGCGGCTGGCCTCGGCCAGGAAGCGCATGGACTCCTCGGCGCGGCGGCGGTCGGTCACGTCGGTGACCATCGCCAGCGTTCCCGCCTCTTCCGCCTGGCCGCCGGAAACGGTGCTGAGCGACACCAGCGCCCACAGGTCCGAGCCGTCGGCGCGCACCAGCCGCACGTCGTGGCGCTCGCGCGCGCCGTCCATGCGGCGGGCCAGGTGCGCGGCCACCTCGGCGCGGGCATCCGGATGCACGAACGCGGTCAGCGGCCGGCCCGCGATCTCCGCCGCCGGGCGGCCGAGCAGCGCCGTCATCCGCTCGTTCACGTAGGTGGTGCGCCCCTCCGCGTCCAGCAGCCAGATCCCCTCCTCGGCCGTCTCGATCAGCCGCCGGTAGCGCGCCTCGCCGGCCCGCAGCGCGGCTTCCGTCCGCTTCCGCTCGGTCACGTCGCGGGCGATGGTGCTGGCCCCCGTCACCCGCCCCGCCGCGTCGTGCAGGGGGGAGATGGCGAGCAGGACGTCGATCGGCGTTCCGTCGCGCCGCACCCGCACCGTTTCGAACGACGGCAGCCGCTCGCCCGCGGCGATCCACCGCAGGATGTCCGGGATCTCGTCGGGGCGGTCGGGCGGGGCAAGGAGGGCGACGCTGCGTCCCACCATCTCCCCGGCCGTGTAGCCGTAGAGCCGCTCGGCGCCGCGGTTCCAGGTCAGCACGGTGCCGTCGAGCGACTTGGAGAAGATGGCGTCCTCGCTGGACTCCACGATGGCCGCCAGCCGCGCCCGCTCTTCCTGCGCCTGCCGCTGCCCGGTGACGTCCTCGAAGAACATCGAGATCCCGCCGTCCCACGGCGCCACGTGCAGGCTGAACCAGCCGCCCAGCGCCCGCGAGTGGAACTCCAGGTGCTCCGGCCGCCGCTCGCGGGCCACGCGGTGGAGCACCTCCCACGAGGGGCTCTGCTCGATCTCGGGAAACGCCTCGTTCACCACGCGCCCCAGGAAGGCCGCGCGCGGGGTGCGCATCATCTCCTCGGCGCGCCGGTTGGCCCAGGTGCAGCGCCACTCGGCGTCCACCGCGAGGAAGGCCTCGCCGATCCCCTCCAGGATGGCCTCCAGCCGCCAGCGGCCGGCCTCGGCCTCGGCGCGGGCGGCCTGCTCGGCGGCCAGGCGGCGCGCGGTTTCCTCGGCCTGGCGCGCGCCGGTCACGTCCTGCCCCGTGCCCGCCATCCGCACCACGCGCCCCCGGCCGTCCGTCTCCGCGCGGCCGCGGGCGTGGAGCATCCGCGCCTCGCCGTCGGAAAGGACGATGCGGTGGTCCAGCTCGAAGGGCTCCCCCGTCTCCACGCTCCGCTCCACCGCGGCGCGGACGCGGCCGCGGTCGCCGGGGTGCACGCGCTCCAGGAAGGTGCCCAGCGTCACCCGCACCTCGCCGGGGCGGAAGCCGTACACGCGGTACATCTCGTCGGACCACCAGACGTGGTCGCGCTCCACCTCCCACTCCCAGCTTCCCACGTGCGCCAGCGCCTGGGCCTCGGCCAGGCTGCGCGCGGCGCTCTCTTCCAGGCGGCGGTTGGCCTCGGCCAGCTCCTCGGCCAGCACCTGCGCCTCCTCGGTCTGCGCCTCGAGCTCGGCCGCCTGCGACTCGAGCTCCACCGCCTGCTCCTCCAGCCGCAGCGCGTGCTCGCCGCTCTCGCGCGCCGCCTCCACGGCGCGGCGGCGGGCGGCGTCCAGCGACTCGCGCATGGTGCCGATCAGCACCGCCAGGCTGGCGAACAGCGCCAGCCGCAGCAGCGTGACCGGCGCGGTGCTCCACGCGAACGGGGCGTCCAGGAAGAACCAGTTCACCAGCGGGAGGGCGAGCACCGTGACCAGCAGCGCCGGCCCCCGCCCGCCGAACCACGCCGTGAGGATGACCGCGGCGAAGAAGAAGATGAAGACGTTGGGGGCGATGAACTGCCTGAGCGACAGCGACACGGCCAGCGCCACCGCGGTCCCCGCCAGCGCGGCGCCGTAGCGCACCCGGGCCGGGCGTTCGCGCGCCCCGGCGGCGCCGGGATCGAACGGAGAAGAAGGGCGATCGGGTACGGGTGCCGCCATGTTTCCTTCCGGTGGGCAGCGCGGGCGGGGCGGAGAATCGACAATCATAGGATCATCCCCCGCGCTTCACCAGCATCCGCCCGGCCCTTCCGCGCCTGCGCCGGCGAGACGTCTCCCTCTCGCCTCCGGACCGCCTCCGCATCGCCCCCGCCATCCCGGAAGCGGCGGGGGATTCGTGGCCGGAGCGGGGAGCGGCTTTCCGCGCGCCGCATCGCCCGCCATCTTCCCCGCCCGTCGTTCAGGCGGTGATTTCGATGGAGATCGAGAACCGAAGAGGAGCGAGATGGCGGAGAGGATGATCCGGCCGGTGGAGATCTACCTGAAGTCGGCGCCGCCGGACCCGGCGGTGCCGCGGCCGGTGCGGCTGAGCCAGGTGACGTTCGCGGACCTGGCCGAGCCGCAGAGCCAGAACGTGGCGGGCACGCTGTTCGGCGGCGTGCTGCTGGGCTTCATCGACCGCGCGGCGGCGTTCTGCGCCATGAAGCACGCGGGGCGGCCGGTGGTGACCAAGAGCTTCGACAGCGTGGAGTTCAACGAGCCCATCTACATCGGCGAGCTGGTGGTGGCGCACGCGTCGGTGAACTTCGCGGGCACCACCAGCATGGAGGTGGGGGTGAAGGTGCTGGCGCAGAACCCCGTGACCGGCGAGGAGCGCCACACCAACACCTGCTACGCCACCTTCGTGGCCCTGGACGGGAACGGCCGCCCCGCCCGCGTCCCGCCCGTGCTGGCCGAGACGGACGAGGAGAAGCGCCGCTACCAGGCCGGCGAGCAGCGCCGCGCCGAGCGCCTCGCCCGGCGCAGGCGGTAGATCAAAGGAAGAGAGTCACGCGGAGGAAGCGGAGGAACGGAGGCGTTCTCCGTTTCCTCCGTTCGATCCGGCGCCATGATATATGAGTGAAAGCAGCCCCACACCGGCAACGGCCAGTGTGGGGCTTCTCGCCGCGCGTCCTCCTCATTCCCCGGCTTCCACGCGGGCTACGAGACGCGCGAATGCGGGGTCGGAGCGCAACGGGTCGAATACCGGCTCGACGGGGAGGTAGACCACCCAGTCGTCGTGCGTGGCGAAGGCGCGCTCCAGCTGCGCGGTGGCCGAGTCCGGCTCGCCGAGGGCCGCATGGATGGCCGCGGCGTACGCTGGCGACACGTAGCGGCGGCTCCCCTGCTCCGCGAGGCCCCGGATAACGGCGCGCGCCTCGTCGCGGCGGCCCGAGAGCGCGAGCACGTACCCGCGCAGGGCCTCCGCGATCGGTTGCCCGTGCGCCAGCCGCCGTGCCCGCTCCGCTTCGGCGAGCGCCTCTCCGTAGCGCCCCTGCTGCGCGTGCGTCTGGGCGAGCCGAAGGTATGCCGGCCAGAAGCCGGGGTCGACCGTGAGGGCGGCGCGGAAGCGCTCGAGCGCCTCGTCGTAGCGGTGCGCGTAGTAGAGGATGGCCCCTTCCGCCGTCAGCGCGGGCGCCGAGAAGGGGTCCAGACGCTGCGCCGCCTCCACCGCGGCGAGCGCTTCACCGAAGCGCCGCTGGTAGGCCAGATAGGTGGCGTAGCGCTGCCGGGCCGTGGCGTACCCCGGGTTCAGGCGCAGCGCCCGCTCGAACGACAGCCCGGCGCCCCGCCAGTCGCGGTCGTAGTACAGTTGCACCAGCGCCAGCGAAGCGTGCGCCTCGGCAAGGGTCGAGTCCAGGGCCAGCGCCCGCTCGGCGGCGGGCCGGGCCCGCGAGTACCCCTCCTGCGGCGAAAGCACGCCGTAGGTGACCAGCAGGGCGAAGCACTCGGCGCGCCCCGCGTGGGCCCTGGCGTTCGACGGGTCGCGCGCGATGGACTGCTCCAGCAGGTACAGCCCGCGCGCCAGCCCCTCGCCCGTACGGCTGCTCCAGGCTTCGCGCGCCTGCAGGAACAGCCGGTACGACTCCGGGTTCACGGCGCGCCGGGCGCCCGGGGGAGGCGGCGCGTCGTCGGCGTGCGGCCGCAGGCGGGCCACCACGGCGCGCGCGATCTCGTCCTGCACCGCGAAGGCGCTGTCGATCCCGCGGTCGAACGTGCCGGACCACACGCGATACCCGTTGTCCACGCTGACCAGCGAGGCGTTCACCCGCAGCCGGTCCGCGCTCGTCCCGACGCTCCCCTCCAGGACGTAGCGAACGCCCAGCCGCCGCCCGATCTCGCGCACGTCCATTTCCCGGGCGCGGAACGCGAAGGCGGAGGTACGGGCAGGCACCCGCATCCCCGGCAGGCGCGCCAGGGCCGTGAGAATCTCCTCGCTGATTCCGTCCGCGAGGTACGCCTGGTCGCCGTGCGGGCTGCGGTCCGCGAACGGGAGCACGGCCACGGCCGTCGTGCCCGGATCTGCCCGCGGAGCGCCTGGGCGGCCGGTCGCCCCGAGGTAGAGTGCCGCCGCCGTCGCGACGGCGAGCACGCCGGCGGCCGCGCCAGCCGGCCGCCGCCGGCGGAGCCGCTTCGGAACCGGGGACGGAGCCTCCGCCACCCCCGTGGCGGCGGCGGGTTCGGCCGAGGTCGGGGGAGGCGCGGCCGCGGCGGGCGCCGAGCGCAGGCGCCCGGCCAGCGCGGCGATGGCGGGGTCCGGGGGTGCGTCCAGCGTTGCGCGGACCATTGCTTCGTGCACCCGCGCGTGCTGGAGCGCACCCGCGCGGTCACCGGCGGCGGAAAGCGCCTCCATGAGCCGCAGCGCCACCCGCGAGTCGCACGGATCGTGGCCGGCGCGCCGCTTCCACCACGCCGCCGCCCGCACGGGATCTCCCGCGCGCCCGGCCGCGTCCGCCAGCCGCTCCAGCGCCTCCGCCAACGCTCCCGCCAGCCGCGCCCGCTCCCCCTCCGCCCAGCCGTCGAACGCCTCCGCGTCCAGGTAGAAGCCGTCCAGGAAGGGCCCCGCGTACACCTCCACCGCCCGCTCCGGCTCCCCTTGCGCCAGCGCATCCGCGAACGCGCGCACGTCGCTTCGCACGCTCGCCCTGTCCAGCTGCAGGCTGCCGCCCACCGAGACGATGGCACCCTCGCCCAGTGCCTTGCGGATGGCGTGGACGGCCACGTTCAGCAGCCCGCGGGCGCGGTCGGTGTCGCTGTCCGGCCAGAGCAGCCCCAGCAGCTTTTCGCGGCTTACGGTAGCCGAGGGGGCGGCGGCGAGCACGGCCAGGAGCGCCAGGGGGTGGCGCTGCGCGATACGGCCGCCGAGCGGCCCATCGGGACCGTCGACGCCCGGCGCGCCGAAAAGGCGCAGGGAAAACGGCATGGGAGGAGATGTCCCGGGGGAGGTAACGCTGGGGTAACGCTGCGTTCAGGGCTCCGCCGCACGATAGAGGCGCACGACGACGGGAGCAAGAAAACCGCTCCCATGGAATGTCCCCTCTCATCGGAGGCCATCATGTCCACACCCACCAGCATGTTCACCACCCTGCTCGCCCTCTCGTCCGCCCTGGGCCTGGCGCTTACGCCCGGCTGCGAGAACCGGGTCGACTTCGAGGCGCCGGCCGTCGGCGAGGAGGTCGGCAGGCAGTACCTGGAGGCGCCGGGGGTAGAGTTCCTCACGGCCGTGAACTGCGCCGGCGGCCCCGCGTGCGTTCCCGTGAGCGAACGGTGGCGGGGACGATGCGAGGCCCTTCCCAGGGTGATCGCGGAAGCGGGGGCGCTCTCGGGTTCCAAGGTCGCCGACATCCGCCACGGCCAGCCGGAGTTCGCCGTGAACGCCGTCTGCGCGCGGCTGGTGCGGCCTGCCTGGCGGCTGCTGCTGCACGTGCGCAACGCGCCGGGCCGGGCGCAGTCCGAGGTGACGCTCGTGGCCCTGGACGCCGCGGGCACGGAGATCGGGCGGTCCGTGCAGACCGTGCTGCCCGGCACCGGCTTCACCCCCCTGGAGGTGCAGGTGGCGGACGACCGGATCTCCTCCTTCGTCCTCTGGGGCATGCGCGACGCCGGCCTCGCCATCGACGACCTGACCTTCTTCGAGCACACGTAGCCTTCCCGCGGGCCCGCGAGCGCCGCGCGGGCCCGCCGTCCACCCCCCGTCCTTGGTCCTCACGCGACCCGCCTCGCGTGAATCTTGCGGCGAAGCTGCGGCGGGACACATCATCCGAAAACTCTTGTTGGCTCGGTGCCGCCGCGGCACCTTGGGATGACGCGCCCCGGCCGGAAGCCCTCGCCCGGAGCCGCGCCGCTCCGCGCCCACAACGGAGGTTGGCCATGGGGATCCTGGATCGTGCGATCTCGGTGTTCCGTCCCGACTCGTCCAGCGCGGCCGCCGCGCCGCGCGGCCTTTCCCGCGCCGAGGTGGAGGAGCGCCTCGCCGCGGGCGGGGAGCGCTCGCTGGCGGGCCTCGACCTCACCGGGGCGGACCTGAGCGCGGTGGACCTGGAGGGCGCCGACCTGACCGGCACCCGCCTCCGCGACGTGAACCTCACGCGGGCCAACCTGCGCGGCGCCAACCTGACCATGGCGCAGCTCTGCAACGCCAACCTCACCGGCGCGGTGCTGGAGAACGCGACCCTGCGCGACGTGAACTGCGTCCGCACCGGCGCGCTCGCCCCGCCCATGCTGGAGGAGGCGAACCTGGCCGGCGCGGACCTGACCGGCGCCGAGCTTTCGCGCGCCATCCTGCGCAACGCCAACCTCACCGGCGCGGTGCTGGACGAGGCGGGGCTGGGCAAGGCCGACCTGCGCGGCGTGCACGCGGGCGGGGCCAGCTTCCGCGGCGCCAACCTGCGCCACGCGCGGCTGGACGACGGCGTCTTCTCCGGCGCCAGCTTCGACGAGGCCGACCTGTCGCGCGCCGTCTGCCGGGGCGCCAACCTGAGCGGCGCGTCGCTGGTGCGCGCGAACCTGGCCGAGGCGGTGCTCGAGGGCGCCGACCTCTCCAGCGCCAACCTGCGCGAGGCGCAGATGGACGGCGTCGTGGTGCGCGGCGCCTCCCTCCGTGGCGCGTCGTTCATCGGCGCCGACCTGGACGGCCTCACGCTCGACGGCGCCGACGTGCAGGGTGCCGACTTCGCCGGGAGCCACAACTATCGCGCGCCCGCGACGACGTGAAGGGAAGTACGAAAGTACGGAAGTACGATGGGATGATCGGGAGATGGGAATCCCCCGTCGGTATCGAACCGGCGGGGGTTCGTATTTCGATCTCCTTCCACGGATTCATACCGGATCTGGCAATCACCTGTGCATTACAAACGCACAGGGGACGTCATCCTGAGGCAGGCCACACCAACTTTGCCCGGCACGAGTCATTGCAGGCCGAAGGATCTCTAGGCGAAGTCGCACGTGCGCTGCTGGACTGCACGATTGATCCCCGAAACCGGTGTCGTGTCATACCGATTTCGAGAATCGGCTGCATTTCCTCAGCGGACGTGCGGCACCGGCTATAGATCCTTCGGCCTGCAAATACCTGTGCAGATTCAGCTTGCAGTGTGGCCGGCCTCAGGATGACGTCTTCCTAGTCTTGAGCGGAAATGCACAGGTAATCTCCAGATACGGTATCAGTTGTGGTAGGTGGTGATCATGATGGCGCCGTTCGGGCTGTCGGTGCCGAAGCGCAGCGTGGCCTCGGGCCCGGTGAGGAACTCGATCTTCTCGATGCTCGAGGCCGGCACGATGCGCAGCGACGCCGTCCAGATCCGCGTGAAGTCGTCGCCGAACGCGTACTCCACCCGCACCCCGTCCACGTACAGCGCCGGGAACTGCTTCACCGGGCCCTCGTGCGTGCCCCCCGGCGCCCGGTTGTCGCCCGGCACCTGCCCCAGCTGCATCGTCGACTGCCCGCGCATCTGGTTCCACTCGGGGCGGAGATGGGTGAGCAGGTCCAGCGCGTTGGTCAGCCCCGACTGCTGGATCTCCTCGCGCGTGAGGATGCGCGTCCGCGCCGAGCCGCGCCTGCTCGTGGACACCGTGCGCCCGGAGATCAGCTGCGAGCGCGTCCCCAGCTCCAGGTCGCGCCGCTCCAGCGACGCCGAGGCCAGCCGCAGGTTGGCCGAGGCGGAGCCGGTGCCCGGCTCGCTGGCCGCGAGCTGGACGGCCGCGCCCGCCGGGATCCCGCAGAAGTGGTACGCCCCCGCCGAGTCGGCCGCCGCCTGCGCGGTGCGCGCCGGGCTGTTGCGCGTGGCCCGCCAGGTGAGCACGACGACGGCGCCGGGGACCGGCGCACCGCTGGCCGCGCTCCGCACCGCGCCGCCGACCGCGCCCGCCGAGTCGGCCGGGCAGGCGGAGGCCAGGACGCGGGTGAGCGAGGGAACGAACAGGTCCTGCTTCACCGAGCCGCCCTCGGCCATCGTCACCGTCACCGGCGCGGGGAGGTATCCCAGCCCGCTGAGCCGTGGGGAGGAGAAGGAGAGCCCGTACCTCCCCGGCCGCACGCCGCGCATCTCGAACACCCCGGCGGAGTCCGTCGTCGCCTCGTAGCTGGAGCCCGAGATGAAGACGCGGGCGCCGGCCAGCGGGCGATTGGTGGTGCTGTCGTACACCGTCCCCGTCACCGTTCCCAGCGCCACGATGCCCGCCGCCGCGCCGTTGGCCGCGTCGATCGCCACCACCTCGCCGCCCTCCTCGCGCACCAGCGACGGCTGGCGCGCGGCGGCGGCGTGGGGAATCACCTCCGTCACCGGGTCCGCGTCGCGGATGGGCATGCGCACCAGCCACTTCGACGCGATCCAGACGCCGTTCGGGAGCCGCTTGAAATCCACCCGTCCGCCGGGAACGCCGCCGGGGCCGCGGATCGGCGCGCGCGTGTACTGGTAGTCCAGGTAGCGCAGCTCGACGGGCGCGCGGCTGAGCCAGAGCGTGCCGCGCACATCCGACTTGCGCCCCTCGCGCACCGGCTCGAAGGCCAGGCCGATGACGCTGGTGTCGCGGTCGCTGGAGTCGACGATGCGGAAGCAGTGCGTGTCCAGGAACTCGTCCGAGAGCAGCACGTCCGCGTCGGGCGCGTTGTAGATGGTGGTGTCGGCGCGGGTCTGGATGAAGCCGCTCGCCCGCAGCGTGTCCAGCGGCACCGCGGAGAACGGGCGATCGGTCACCGCCTCGGCCTCGCGGATGGTGCCGTCCGCCGCCTGCCCGGTGTTGAAGTCGCTCTCGCGCGACCAGTTGCGCACCCGGAAGCGGAACATGCGGTCGGAGAGGGCGGTGCGCGTGACGTCGAGCGCCTTGCGCGCCTCCTCCCAGACCCGCGCCGTCTCCAGGTTGCGCCCCGGCCGCACCACGCACCGCGACGCCGACTGGGCCGTGATTCCGGCCAGCGTGAGCGCGGTGAGGTCCGCCTCCATCCGGTAATCCACCGTCTGTCCCGCGGCCAGCGAGAGCACGCGCGAGCGCGTGGTGACGAAGCCGATCCGCTCCGCGCGCACCGTGAAGCTCCCCGCCGCCGGCGCGCGCAGGATGAACGTGCCCGACGAAGTGGTCAGCGCGGAGGCGACGTTGTGGCCTTCCGCATCCATCAGGAACACGTGCGCGCCGCCGATCCCGGCGCGGTTGCGCGGATCCACCAGCTCGCCACGAACGGTCTGGGCCGCCGCCGGGGCCGCCACGGCGGCCAGGAGGAGGAGTGCGGTCAGGGTTTTCACGCGGGGAGCCTCGGGGGAGAAGAGGTGTTGCGCGACGGGTAGGAGGATGCCGCGGGGATGCGGCCGCGCGTCGCCGGATGGTGGTATGGAGATCAGAGATAGAACGCGAGAACGGAACGGAGTCGCACGCCCCGCTGAATAGCGGCCAAGCCGGTTCTCGGCGGGGGGGTGCGAATCGAGGAGTTCTTTGTCGTGGCTGGAGATAGGGGTGCTTCCGCAAGGCCGAAAGGCGAATGAATTCGCGGCAACAACGGCCCGAAGTCCGCCTTCGCGGACTCGCGCCCTTGCCATCCGCGCGCGGGGGGTGGACTCAGACGCGCCGGAACCGGCTTCCGCGCCGAACAGCCTCGCGCAGTTTGCGAGGCTTCCCGTGGTTGTTGCTGCGACTTCAGTCGCCGGTGCGAAGCCGGACCGCCACTTCCATTCGGACCCTCCGCGCCTTTCGTCCGCGAACCCGGTATCCATCGCGAACGGATCTTGCGCGCGGCGGGGACTGGCTGGCACACCGTTCTCCTCATCTGCCGAACGCGTGTGTTGACATTAGATGTTATCACACATATATTTCGATCCATGACGACGCAGTTGAAGGACGAGATCCGGCAGAGCAAGCCGTTCGGCAGCCTGGAGCAGGAGGCGCACCTCAGCATCGAGCGCACGGCGGCGGTGCTGGTGCACGCGATGGCCGAGGCGCTGAAGGCGCACGGCGTGACCCCCGCGCAGTACAACGCGCTGCGCATCCTGCGCGGCGCCGGGCCGCAGGGGCTCTGCCGTGGCGAGGTGCGCGACCGGCTGGTGGCGCAGGTGCCCGACGTCACGCGGCTGCTGGACCGGCTGGAGGCCGCGGGCCTCGTGGAGCGCGAGCGCGGCACCGAGGACCGCCGCTTCGTCACCACCCGCATCACCGCGCGGGGGCTGCGGCTGCTGGACGAGATGGACGAGCCGGTGGAGGAGATCCACCGCCGCTCGCTGGGGCACCTGGAGCAGGGCGAGCTGGGCACGCTCATCGCCCTGCTCGCGAAGGTGCGGACGGCCTGATTTTCCGGAGCAAACGTGTGTTTACACACGTGTCGTTGCAACGCCCACCATTCCCTACGGAGAGAGACGGATGAACACGATCGCACGCGGGCCGCTGGCCCGGAACGTGGACCTGGGGCTGCTGATCCTGCGCGTGGTGATCGGCGGGATCATGATCGCGCACGGGGCGCAGAAGCTGTTCGTGTACGGCCTTCCCGGCGTGACGCAGGGGTTCGCCGGCATGGGCGTGCCGCTGCCGGGCGTCACCGCGCCGCTGGTGGCGCTGGTGGAGCTGCTGGGCGGGCTGGCGCTGGTGTTCGGGCTGCTCACGCGGCTGGCCGGGCTGGGGCTGGCCATCGACATGCTGGGCGCGATCCTGCTGGTGCACCTCAAGAACGGCTTCTTCATCGCACCCCCGAAGGTCGGGTACGAGTACGCGCTGGCGCTGCTGGCCGCGTCGGCGGCGCTGGCCTTCACCGGCGCGGGGGCGTACTCGCTGGACGCCGTGATCGCCGGCCGCCGCGCCGGCGGCACGCGCAACTCCTGACGCGGGCTTTTCCGTCCCCGCCCGCACCGTCGCGGCGGGGACGGGCCACGGCAGGAAATCATGAGAAGGGAGATGGTAAGGATGTCCAACATCGATTTCGCGGCCGCGCCGGCCGAGGCCGAGGGGGGGTACGGCATCGCCCCGGCGGGATACCGCCTGCCGGCGGAGACGCACGTGGGCCGGGTGCGGCTGCAGGTGGCCGGCCTGGAGCGCTCGCTGGCCTGGTACGGCGAGGTGCTGGGGATGCGCGTCCTTGCCCGCGGCGACGGCCGGGCGACGCTCGGCGCCGGGGACGGCGCGCCGCTGGTGGAGCTGCACGAGCGGCCGGGCGCCGCGCCGGTGCCGCACCGCGGGCGGCTGGGGCTGTACCACTTCGCCATCCTGCTGCCGGACCGCGCGGCGCTCGGGCGCTTCGTGGCCCACCTGGGCGCCGTCGGCGAGCGCTTCGGGGCGAGCGACCACCTGGTGAGCGAGGCGACGTATCTCCACGACCCCGACGGGCTGGGGATCGAGGTGTACGCCGACCGCCCGCGCGAGTCGTGGCGCGCCACCGGCCGCGAGCTGCGGATGGACACCACGCCGATGGACGTGCGCTCCGTGGTCGCCGCGGCGGGCGGCGAAGCGTGGGCGGGGATGCCGGCGGGAACCACGATCGGCCACGTGCACCTGCACGCCGGCTCGCTGGACCGCGCGGCGGAGTTCTACCACGCCGCGCTGGGGCTGGACGCCATGGTGTGGAGCTATCCCGGCGCGCTCTTCCTCTCGGCCGGCGGCTATCACCACCACCTGGGGCTGAACACCTGGGCCGGCCCCGGCGCCCGCCCGCCCGCCGAGGACGAGGCGCGGCTGCTGGAGTGGGAGCTGGTCGTCCCCGCCGCGGATGACGTGGACGCGGCGGCGCGCAGCCTGGCCGATGCCGGGTTCGCCTCCCGGGACGGCCGCGCGGACGATCCGTGGGGGACCACGCTGCGGATCGTCGCGGCGGGCTGACCCACGGCATCTCACGCGGAGACGCGGAGCCGCGGAGGGGCGAGACTGCTCCTCCGCGGCTCCGCGTCTTTTCTGTGGAACCGTCAGCCGGTCAGCACTCGCAAAGGCGCTGCGAGCCGGTGGCGCAGGTGACGTAGTTCGTGTCCGGGCAGCCCACCGTGCAGCCGCCGCTGCAGGCGTAGGTGCCGCAGCCGTCGGTGTCGCACGGGTCGCCGTTGTCGGTGCAGCCGCACAGGCGCTGGCCGCCGGTGGTGCTGTCGAACCCCTCCACCGTGCCCGTATCGCCCGCCTTCCCTGCCGTCAGAAACGACTCCACGTTCAGCTCGTCGATGCTCAGCCGCAGCTTCTTCATCACACACCTCGCGGGTTGGGTAGAGATCATCTCGGGACGTGAGCGGCGCCGCCATCGCGGGGATGGCGGCGCCGGATGGATCAGCACTCGCAGATGATCTGGTTGCCGGTCGCGCAGGTGGCGTAGTTGGTGCCGCCGCCGCACCCGCCGCTGCAGCCGAAGGTGCCGCAGCCATAGCTCCCGCACCCGGCGCTGCCGCCGCAGGCGCCGCCCTCGTCGGTACACTCGCAGATGATCTGGTTTCCGGTGGTACTGTCGAACCCGCGGACCGTCCCCGCCTCCTCCGCCTTCGCCGCCGTCGGGAACGACTCCACGCTCAGCTCGTCGATCTGCAGCCGCAGCTTCTTCATCGGACACCTCTGGTTGACGGGTCTCTCGCGGAGGCGGCGGCCTGCCCCCCCGCGCGCGAGCACATACGGTTCGCGACGGTAAGAGATAATCGCCATCCGTTCATGCGCGCAATACGCGCCGCGAGATTTCGATCCCCGGCGCGGACCCCTCCATCGGCGCGACGGTTGACACTGCGGCCGTTGCGGCGAGACTGTACACGGCCGTCGCATCCGCTCCATCTCCATCCGCCGACCCGCCGACCCGCCGTGCCGGAGCCGTCCACCTACGACCGCATCTACGCCGCCGCACGCCGCATTCCGCGCGGGCGGGTGAGCACGTACGGGTGGATCGCGGAGCTGGCGGGCGTTCCCGGCGCCGCACGCCAGGTGGGGTACGCCATGGCCGCGCTCCCCGCGCACACCACCGTGCCGTGGCACCGCGTGATCAACGCGCAGGGCCGCGTCAGCATCCGCGCCGGCGGCGACCCGCGGCTGGAGCAGCGCTTCCTCCTGGAAGCCGAGGGCGTGGCGTTCGACGCGAACGGGCGCGTGTCGCTGGAGCGCTTCGGGTGGCGCGGCCGCCGGCGGAAGGAGGAGTGAGGGAGATGGAGATCGCCGTGCTGGGTCCAGGCGACGCCGCGGTGCTGGAGAACAAGGCGCCGGAGGTGTTCGATCACGCGATCGACCCGCGCTGGTGCGCCCAGTTCTTCGCCGACCCGCGCCATCACCTCGCCGTCGCCATCGATGACGGGACGGTGGTGGGGATGGTGTCCGCCGTGCACTACGTGCATCCCGACAAGGCGCCGGAGCTGTGGATCAACGAGGTCGGCGTCGCCTCCACGCACCGGCGGATGGGCGTCGCCAAGCGGCTGCTGGACGCGATGCTCGCGCACGGGCGGGCGCTTGGGTGCGGCGAGGCGTGGGTGCTGACGGACGCGGGAAACGCCGCGGCGATGCGGCTCTACGCGGCCGCGGGAGGCACGGAGCAGGTTCCCCAGCCGGTGATGTTCAGCTTCCGGCTCAACCGCGGAGAGGGGTGACGGATGGCGACGGAGAGCGTGACCTGGAGGGTGAAGGTGGGGGATGCGGAGACCGTCGCGGTCTTCGACGCGGCGGATTCGGCCGATGGCCGGAACGCCGTGTTCGTCTGCGCGCACGGAGCGGGCGGGAACCGCGACGACCGCGGCATGGTGGCGATGTGCGCCGCGCTGCGCTCGCGCGGGATGGGCACCGTGCGCTTCAACTTCCTCTACCGCGAAAAGGGCTCGGGGCGGCCGGACCCCATGCCGCGGCTGATGGAGACGGTGGCCGCCGTGGTCGCGCGGGTGCGGGACGAGCTGCGGCCGGAGGTGCTGCTGACGGGCGGGCGATCGATGGGCGGGCGCGCGGCCTCCATGCTCGCCGCGGACGGATTCGCGTCCGACGGACTGCTGCTGATGGCGTATCCGCTCCACCCCGCGGGGCAGCCGGAGAAGCTGCGGGACGCGCATCTCCCCTCCATCACCATCCCCGTGCTCTGCTTCAACGGCACCCGCGACGACCTGTGCCGCCGCGACCTGATGGAGCGCGCGCTGCAGACGGTAAAGACGGACTGGACGATGCACTGGCTGGAGGGCGCCGACCACAGCTTCCACGTCCTCAAATCCTCCGGCCGCAGCGACGCGCAGGTGCTGGACGAGGTCGCGGACGCGACGCGGGCGTGGGTCGCGCGGCTCGGCTCCCCATCTCCCGCATCGTGACCCGCGACGACTACCCGGCGCACCTGCCGTATCGCCAGCTCTACTACGCGATTCGCGACTACGAGGGCGGCGCGCTGTACGACGACGTGCTGCGCGTCTGGCTGGGGTGGCAGGACGGGCAGCGCCGCTGGCTGGACGAGCTCCGCCGCCGCCCGGGCGCGCCGGTCCCCGCGATCTCGGACGAGGAGAGCTGGGAGCTGTACGCGCTCTCCCGCGTGGTCGACGTGCTGAACCTCTCCTTCGCGCCGCGGGTGGGGGACGACTGGAAGATGCCGAGGGTGGGCGCGGAGGAGATGGCGGCGTTCATGGACGCGCTGGGCTTCGAGCGCATCGACCGCCCGCGCTTCCATCCCTTCCATCACGAGATCGTCACCGTCGAGCCGATGGACGATGCGTCCGCGGAGCCGGAGGTGGCGCGCGAATACTGGCCCGGCTGGCGGCTCGGCCCGCTCCTCATCTCCCGCGCGGGATGCGCCGTCCGCGCGGGCCGCGAACACGTGGTGAAGGAGATCGCCGAGACGTCGACGCTGTACTGGGCGTTCGCGCGGCACACGCGCCCCACGTACGACCTGAGCGTCGGCTGGGGAAGCAACTCGCAGTGGCGCACCCGCTTCCGCCGCGACTACGAGATCGGCGGCGCGCTCCATATGAACGTCGACCCTACCAGCCCGGCCGCGCTCGACGAGGACCTGACCCAGGCCGAGCGCCTGGAGCTTCTCCGCCACCGCTGCTTCGTCCGCTGCGCGAAGGATCACCGCGACCGCTGGCCGTACGACCTGACGCACGTGGAATCGCTCTGACACCGGATTCGCAAATGAACGTTTGCGTTTCAGCGCGCTACCCGCCCGACGTCATCCTGAGGCCGGCCACACCGTAATCAGCGTCTGCACAGTAAGTTGCAGGCCGAAGGATCTATAACCGCGGTAGCACGTGACTCAACGGGCCGCACTGAATCTTCTTTCGGAATCGCTCTGAGGGGCGGCGGGCTCCGGGAATTTCACACAGGAAACCAGAGGACCGGAGAACGGAGACGAGGCCCACGGGGCGACGTCTCTGGTTCTCCGGTCCTCTGGTTCTCAGGGTGCCTGCTCGTCTGGATCACCGCCTGACGAAGGCGTCGAACAGCTCGTCGAGCGTGGTCTGCGGGTCGCCGCAGAGGCCTTCGTGCACGGGGGAGGGCTGGATGACGTCGGAGCGCGGGCTGGTGAGCCAGTGGAAGCGCTCCGACGTCGGCGCGAGCGCCACCGGCCCCGCCGCGGGGTCGCCGTCGCAGATGGCGCGGCAGGCGTCCAGATAGCGTGCCAGCAGGTCGGCGTCCGCGCCGGGGACCAGGGCGCGCAGCACGGCCGGGTCGCTCACCACGCGGGCGCGCAGGAAGCCCGCGGTGCGCGCGTGCAGCACCACGCCCACGTTCACGAACACGCCCAGGTACGGGTGCGCCACGGCGCGGATGAACGCGAAGTTGTACTCGGTCGCGGCGCTCATCGGCGTGCGGAGAGGGCGCGGGGCGGTTCGCGCAGCAGCGCATCGCGCGCGCGGGCGGCCTCGGCGGCGAAGGCGCGCGGCGCCGTGAGCCGCGTGCGGAAGTAGCGCCGGTAGCGCTCGCGCGCCGCCTCGGCCGAGTCGAACTCGGCACCGGCGACCTCGTCCAGCAGCAGCGAGTCCGGCACGTTCTCCATCACCCCCGCGATCACCTCGTCCGTCAGCATCGGCGCGAGCTTCGCGTCCGCCGCCTCCAGGTCGCCCGCCAGGCGCAGCAGGACGTGGTTCTTCACCATGGGAAAGGGCGTGCGGGTGCGCGCTTCATCCACCCCCTTCCAGTCGTAGTGCGCGTACAGCGCGGCGCCGTGGTCGATGAGCCACGGGCGGCGCTCCCACAGCAGCAGGTTGGGGTTGCGGTGCGTGCGGTCCACGTTGGTCACCAGCGCATCGAACCACACCAGCTCCGCCGCGAACGCGGGGGTGATGAGGTCACCCGCCGCGAAGCCGTCGAAGTTGAAGGCGCCGTCCAGGTAGCGCAGCCCCACGTTCAGCCCGTGGCTCTTCCGCAGGATGTCCTGGATCTCGGGATCGGGCTCGGTGCGGCCGAAGGGCGGCGGCACCTCGACCAGCGCCAGCTCGGGAACGGGAAATCCGAGCGCCCCCGCCAGCATCCCCACCACCAGCTCGGCCACGAGCACCTTCGCCCCCTGCCCCGCCCCGCGGAACTTCACCACGAACCGCCCGCCGCCGTCGGTGTCCACGATGGCCGGCAGCGAGCCGCCCTCTCGGAGCGGCTGCAGGTAGCGGGTGGCAAGGTAGGTCGGGAGAGGGGCCACGAGTGCGAAAGTGCGAAAGTGCGAAGTGCGTGAGTGCGTGAGTGCTCCGGGCACAAGCTACGGTCCCGCGGCTTCCAGCGGGAGACGCCGCTCCCCGCGCACTCCGATCTCCATCCCTCGCGATGCGCCGTGCCGCGGGGCGCACCCATCCATACGGGCCGATTTCTTGCCATCCTGCTCCCCGGGCCCTGCTGCGAGGGTGGCGGGCGGCGCTGCGGATCGGGCGGCGCGCCTGCTGCGGAGCGGGAGCCCGAGTTGGATTTTTATTTTTTGCATCTTGATGACGGCCTGAACACTCCGGGAGCTTCCGGCGGTCCGGCCACATGCGGGAAGTGCGCAGCCGCTCCACTCCCCCACACGGGCGGTGCGGCTTCGGCGTGTCCTGCGGCGCGGGCCGGTCGCGCACGCCGCCCTCCATTCCACCCGCGGAGCCTGGATGCCACGAGATTCCCACCCGCCGCTCACCTGCTACCTGTCCGGCGTGCACAGCGGCCCCAACCCGTCGCCGGGGCTGGGCGTGGCGCGCTCGCTGCGCGAGGCGTACCCGCACGCGCGGCTGGTGGCGGTGGACTACGGGGTGGAAAGCTCCGGGCTGCACAGCGAGGTGTTCGACGAGGTGTGGCTGCAGCGGCCGTGGAAGGAGATGCGCCTTCCCGTCTACCAGGCCGCCATCCGCGAGGTGCTGGACCGGGGCGCCGTCTGGCTTCCCGGGCAGGACCTGGAGGTGGAGTTCGTGTCCGCCTTCCTGGGCGCGGACGACGGCGCGCTGGTGCCGCCGCGCGAGTCGCTGCGCCGCGTGGCCAAGCCCGCCATCGAGGCCGCGGCCGCGCTCCTCCCCTTCACCATCCCCCCGTTCCTCTCCGCCGGCCGGGCCGACTGGGAGCTGCACGGCTTCTGCCGCGAGCACGGGTGGCGGGTGTGGGTGAAGGGCCCCAACTACGAGGCCATGCCCGCGCTCGACTGGCCCTCGTTCCGCCACGCACGCTCCTTCCTCTCCGAGATCTGGGGGACGGAGAGCCTGTTCGTGCAGCGCCACGTGCCCGGCGCCGAAGAGTCGGTGGCGTTCTGCGCCTGGCGGGGCGAACTGCTGGACTGCGTGCACATGCGCAAGCACACGCAGACGCACGAGGGAAAGACATGGGCCGGCGCCGTGGGCCCGGTGGACCCCGCCATCGCCGAACCGCTGCGCGAGGTGCTGGCGGAGCTGGAGTGGACGGGCGGCGGCGAGCTGGAATACGTCCGCGCGCTGGACGGGACCATGCACCTGATCGACTGGAACCCGCGCTTTCCCGCGTGGATCCACGCCGCCTCGTTCGCCGGGCACAACCTTCCCGCGCGCCTCCTCCAGGCCGCCGGGTTCGGCGCGCCCGCCGCCGCGCCCTTCCGCGGCCGGCAGTTCACGCGGGTGGTGATGGAGATCCCCATCCTTCCCGCCTACCCGCTCCCCGCCGTGCGCGACCCGGTGGACGACGGCCGCGCGGGCTCCAAGCACCCGTCGGGGATGCCGGACCTGGCCCGCCGGCTGGCCGAGACGCGCGGCGGCGACACCACTCCCGAGCCGCGCGCCAACGGGAAGAAGCCGGCCCCGCGGCGGCGCCCCGCCCCCGAGGTGCCCGCCACCCTGCAGTGGGACCTGGACGAGGCGCTGGCCGGCGAGCTGCCCACGCCGCGCCGCATCCTCCTCCCCCGCACCGCGCGGGAGCGCTTCGCGCGGGTGGAGCGCGCGCTGGCGGCCGGCGCGGGGGGGCGCGTGGAGCTGGGCTTCGGGTACAGCGTGAAGACCAATCCCCACCCCTCGCTGCTGGCCATGGCGGAAGCGTCGGGGATGTTCGCGGAGGTGATCAGCGCGGCGGAGATGCGGCAGGCGCTGGCGGCGGGATTTCCGTTCGAGCGGGTGGTGCTGAACGGGCCGGCGCCGCGCTGGCCCGCCGGGCCCGAGCCGGACGGCGAGATGGTGGCCGCCTTCGCCGACTCGCCGCAGAACCTGGCGCTCTGGCTGAAGGAAGGGCGGCCGCGGGCCCGCTACCTGGGGCTGCGGCTGCGCCCGGCCACGCTGGAGCTGTCGCGCTTCGGGGCCAGCCTGGGCGCGCCCGAGCGCTTCGCCGAGACGCTGGCGCTCCTCCGTGCGCTCCCCGCCGGGCAGGCGCTGGGGCTGCACTTCCACTTCGCCAGCGACGTGCTGGGGCCGGCGCGGTGGTTCGAGACGTTCGAGGGGGTGCTGCACTGGGCGGCGGCCATCCAGGACGGCGTGGGACGCCCCGTTCGCTGCCTGGACGTGGGCGGGGGATGGTTCCCCGACGACTTCGACCGCGAGCTCGTTCCCTCGCTCCCCCGGATGATGGCGGCCGCGGCGGAGGCGCTTCCCGCGCTGGAGCGCTTCGTGGTGGAGCCGGGGAAGGCGATGGCGCAGCCCGCGATGGCGCTGGTGACCACGGTGCTGGAGGTGCGCCGCGCCCGCGGCGGCGCGGTGGAGGCGGTGGTCGACGCCGCCATCTCGGACCTGCCGATGGCGCCCTTCTATCCCCACCGCGTCTTCGCCTGCGGGCGCGGCGGCGCGTGGGAGCCGCTGGGCGGCCGCGGCGACCGGCTGCTGGGCCGCATCTGCATGGAAACCGACATCCTGGCCAGCGACCTGGCGCTCCCGGACGACCTCGCCGCCGGCGACCGGCTGGTGATCGGTGACGCGGGCGCGTACGACGCCAGCATGGCCTACAACTTTGGACGCGGAGTGCTGGATGACGCCTGCTGCTGAGACCCGCGCGAGACGCCCGCACGCGGCGCACCCCGCCCCCGCCGCGCCGGCGATCGAACCCGGCGCCGACTGGGCGCCGTGGGCCGCGTGCAACCCTTCGAGCCTGGCCCACCACGGCGGCAACTGCTGCACCGCGGCGCGGGCCTGGTTCCTGGCCATGGACCGCTCGTTCTGGCAGGGCCACGGCGGGCCGGGGTGGATCCCCCGGCGGTGGCCGTGGGGGCCGTCGCGGTGGCCGCTGCACTGGTGCGAGGCCGTCCGCGCGGACGAGCTGGACTGCGGCGCGCACGCCTTCATGACGCGGGAGGCGTTCCGCGCGCGGGGGGTGCGCGCCGTGCCCGTGCAGCTGGTGCAGCGGCAGGAGCGGCACCACTACCTGCACTGGCTGGGGCGATGGAACGGCTCCGGCGCCTCGCCCGCGTGGGCCGGCGAGGGCGCCGCCTACCACGAGGCGTGCGCCACGATTGCCGGCGGGCGCGCCGAGGTGTGGGACGCGTCGGTGGGCGCGTGGCTCTCGCCCGAGCACGTGCGCGGGGTGCGCAGCATCGCCGCCGTGCGGATCGGCGGGGCGGAGGAGACGGGGGAGGTAGTGACCTGGCGCGGGGTCCGCGTCCCCCTGGGCGTGTGGATCACCCCGCCCACGCCGCCGGAACCCTGATCCACCTGAAGGACAGTTCCGGCGCGGCCAGTCACCGGCGACTGAATGAAGTCGCAGCGTCGCAGCAACAGCCACGGGAAGCCTCGCAAACTGCGCGAGGCTGTTCGGCTCGCCCACGGCTACGGCTCGTCCTTGAATCTCTTTGGACGCGCACAACGCGGGGGCGACTCAGGAAAGGCGGGCTCGAACAGAGAAGCGGAGGAGCAGAGAGGGATCTCCGCTCCTCTGCTTCTCCGCTTGGATGCATCGTTTCATGACGGCGCGTCAGACGTGCGGCGGGCTCGGGGCCGTTCTGCCGCGCCCGTCCACGTCCGCTATTCGCCCCCCCGGGCGTCCGGTTTCCTCCGCAGCAGCTCCTCGGCCTCGTCCAGCAGCTGCTGGATGCCGCGGATCGCCTCGGCCGGCCCCGCTTCGCGTGTGGCGACGCGGTTGCGGAGCTCGCGGGAGCGTTGCGCCAGGATCCGGGCGCGCAGGTCGCGGTCGTCAGAGGGATACACCATGGGCGCGGGGGACGCAGGTCCGGCGCCGGAAACGTATCAGCCCCTTCCGCGCCTTTCGCGACAGGCTCACTCCGCCGGTGCGGCCTCCGTCTTGGCAGGCGGCGACTCATCCGCCGACGGCCGCTCCTCCTGCGTCGCCGCGCGGACGGCGGGGGCGACGACGGTGCCCAGCAGCTCGATGGCCCGCATCACCTTCGCGTGCGGCATGGGGCCGACGGTGAGCTGGGCCAGGAAGCGCCGGTGGCCGAAGATCTCGCGCTGGAACAGCACCTTGTCGATCACCTCCTGCGGGCTGCCCACCAGCAGCGCGCCGCGCGGCGAGCGCTGTGCCTCGAACTGCTGCCGGGTGGTGGGCGGCCACCCGCGCTCGCGCCCGATGCGCGTCATCGTCTCGGCGTACGACGGGTAGAACGCGTCCGCCGCCTCCTGGGAATCGTCTGCGATGAACGCGTGCGAGTTGATGCCGACGGCCAGGCGCGCGGGGTCGTGCCCGGCGCGGCGCGCGGCCTCGCGGTACAGCTCGATGAGCGGAGCGAAGCGCTCCGGCGCGCCGCCGATGATGGCCAGCGCCAGCGGCAGCCCCAGCGTCCCCGCGCGCGCGACGGACTGCGGCGTGCCGCCCGCCGCGATCCAGACCGGGAGCGGGTCCTGCTGCGGCCGCGGGTACACGGGCTGGTCGGCGAGCGCGGCGCGGTGGCGGCCGCTCCAGGTGACGCGCTCGGAATCGCGGAGCTTCAGCAGCAGCTCCAGCTTCTCGCCGAACAGCGCGTCGTAGTCGCGCAGGTCGTGGCCGAAGAGCGGGAACGACTCGATGAACGAGCCGCGCCCGGCCATGATCTCCGCCCGCCCGCCGGAAAGCAGGTCCAGCGTGGCGAACTGCTGGAAAACGCGCACCGGGTCGTCGGAGCTGAGCACGGTGACGGCGCTGGTCAGCCGGATGCGCTCGGTGCGCCCGGCCGCGGCGGCCAGCACGATGGCCGGCGCGGAGACGGCGTAGTCGGGGCGGTGGTGCTCGCCCACGCCGAACACGTCCAGCCCCACCTGGTCCGCCAGCTCGATCTCCTCCAGCAGCTCCCGCAGCCGCCGCCCGGCGCCGAGGGTATCGCCCGTCACCGGGTCGCGCCCGACCTCCGCGAACGTGTAGACCCCGATCTCCATCTCACCCCGATCCGTTGCTCGTCGTCATGCCGGTCTCCGCGCGGCCCGCACGGGGCACGCCGCCGCCGGACGCAACATAGCAAACGGCGCAATCCCCACCCCGCAGCCGTCGAGCATCTCGGGGCTTTACCACCGCCACGAACCCCAAGGAGACGTCATCCTGAGGCCGGCCACACCGACCCTGCCTCTGCACGAACGATTGCAGGCCGAAGGATCTATAACCACGGCCGCACGTCGGCTTCGGAGACGCGCCGATGCCGTGGCGTGGTATGCGGAAGCAGGTCGGAGCGACTTCGGAAATGGACGTGCTGCGTCGGTTATAGATCCTTCGGCCTGCAACCAATGGTGTGAGACGAGTTGCGTGTAGGCGGCCTCAGGATGACGTCTTTCGGGGGATGTCGATGAGAGAGCCTCGTTTGATAGCCGGCGTCAGCGGCGCCCCGCGATCGGCTCGGTCACGGCGAACATGGCGGAGAAGTCGTGGCGCTGGGGCGGGAGATCCGCGCCGGTGTAGAGGGCGGAGATGGTGCCGTCGAGGTAGAGCGCGTCAGGACAGGCGAGCGCGTCGCGGAAGGCGGTCGCGAGCTCGTACAGCGTGACCCCGTCGTCGGAGATGGCGAAGACGACGGTGCCGTCGGCGCGGACGCAGACGCCGTTGCGGATGGTGCGCGAGCGGCCGTGCGGGTCGAACGCCTGCGCCAGCGCGCCGCGGCGGACGAGCAGCGGACCGGACTGCGTCGCCATCTCCACCGCGGGCGCGGTCCGCGGACGCCGCGCGAAATCGGCGGTGGAGAGGACCGCCGCGCGGCCGCCGGCGACGAAGAAGACGCCGTTGGGCGGGCAGTAGAAGTTGGCCGTGCGGCAGGGATTCGGCGGGCCGGGCGACACGTTCAGCCGCGTGTAGGTCCGCCCGCCGTCCGCGACCAGCAGCCCCGTCGCGGAGTCCGGCCGTTCGTAGATCCCCGCGTTCATGGCGAACTGGAGGCGCTCGCCGCGCGCGTGGAGCCCGGCATCGAGCCGCTCGATGGTGCGCCACGGACGGCCCTGCGCGTCGCGGGCGAGGAGGCGCAGCCTGCCCAACGCCGCGGGCGGAAGCTCGCAGACGCGGTAGCGCGCGCCGGCGATCGTCCGCGCGCGGCAGCGCATCTCCGGCTGCCGCGTCGTCGTTTCGGCATCCGCATCGCGCGCGGTGCAGCGGAAGGCCGCGAGCGCGAGGAGCGGCAAGACGAAGATCGGAAGGCGGGAGAATCGGCTCATCATCCCCCAATCTACCCACCATCTCCCGATGCAGTCCATTGCATCCCGCATCTCATCGTACCCATTGTTCGTGTGCTGGACCGGATCTGGCACCGGCGGCGGACGGAGCGGGCAGGCGACCCATCCCCAACCAGGAGACCCCCATGGCGGAGAGCGCGCAGAATACGTCCATGCCGTACCGCACGCTCGGCCGCACGGGCGAGCGCGTGTCCGCCATCGGGCTGGGCGGCTGGCACCTGGCGCTGCCGTCGGTGGACAAGGAGCTGGCGATCCGCATCGTGCGCAGCGCCATCGACCGCGGCGTGACCTTCATGGACAACTCGTGGGACTACAACGAGGGCGCCAGCGAGCGGCGGATGGGAAAGGCGCTGAAGGACGGATACCGGCAGAAGGTGTTCCTGATGACGAAGATCGACGGCCGCTCGCGGAAGGCGGCCGCGCGGCAGCTGGACGAGTCGCTGGAGCGGCTGAAGACGGACTACGTGGACCTGGTGCAGCACCACGAGATCATCCGCTACGAGGACCCGCACCGCGTGTTCGACGAGAACGGCGCGCACGCGGCGCTCCTCGAGGCCAAGGCGGCCGGGAAGGTGCGCTACATCGGCTTCACCGGGCACAAGGACCCGCACATCCACCTGCACATGCTGGAGGTGGCGCGCGAGCACGGCTTCACCTTCGACGCCGCGCAGATGCCGCTGAACGTGATGGACGCGCACTACCGCAGCTTCGAGCGGCTGGTGGTGCCCGAACTGCAGCGGCAGGGGATCGGCGTGCTGGGGATGAAGAGCATGGCGAACGGGATCATCCTCAAGTCGGGCACGGTGACGGCGACGGAATGCCTGCACTATGCACTGAACCTGCCGACGAGCGTGGTGATCACCGGCTGCGACAGCATGGAGGTCCTGGACCAGGCCATCACCGCCGCCGAAAGCTTCCGCCCGATGGACGCCGCGCAGGTGGGTGCGCTCCTGGCGAGGACGGCCGAGGCCGCCGCGCGGGGCCGCTTCGAGCCGTTCAAGACCTCGTCGATCTTCGACGCCACGGCCAGCAACCCGGACTGGCTGGGCGACGAGCCCAAGCGCCTGCGGGAGCTGATGCCGGCGTAGACGGAAGTGCCAAGTGCCAAGTGCCAAGTGCCAAGTGCCAAGTGCCAGGTGCCAGGTGCCAGGTGATATACCCGGCATCCTGCGCGAATGGCGCGGGACCGCCGTGGAGGGCTCGGCATGCGATGAGTATCGCGGATTTTTCGATCAGAGGTGATTGCCCGGCGTGACGCGGGTGGGGCTATCTCCATCCCCCCTGATGACGCAGTTGACGATGCCTGGTTGACGCTGGGCCGGCTCCCGCACCGGCGACTGAAGTCGCAGCAACAACTACGGGAAGCCTCGCAAACTGCGCGAGGCTGTTCGGCCCGGCACCCACTCTCCCGGCGGATTCTGTATCACGCAGAAACGCGGAGACCCGGAGAACCGCGATGAGTTCCCCGTGTCTCCGCGTCTCCGCGTGAGTTTCCTTTCTTCTGTATCTCAGCCGCCCGAGACGAGCCCGCCGCCGTAGGAGACGGGGAGCCGCAGCTCCGGCGGCCCCTCCACGTCGTGCGGCGGCATCGCGCGGGCCAGCTGCTGGCGCAGGTCGCGCGCCCGCACGTCCAGCTCGGCCAGCTCGGCCTCGTCGTAGCGCGGCTGCACCAGGAGCCGCGCGATCTGCCGCGCCACCCCCGCCAGCTCGTCGCGCAGGCGCTCGGCCTCGGCCGCGCGCTCCTGCAGGGAGGGGTCAGGCGCCGGAGCCATAGTAGCCATCACGACCGGGGCGATGAGGAGGCCAATCGAGCGAGAACCCGCCGGTGGACGGCGGCGTGGTGCGGGGCCGCGCGCCGCGCGGACGGCCGGCGCGCCGGATGGGCCGAATCATCGATTCGGAGCCGCCCGGGTCGTCGCCGGTTTCGGGGCTGCCGGGCGGGTCGTCCGGTGAGGCGTGTGGACGCATCAACATCCCTCCGCAGGTCGGTGAATCCATTGTCTGTCAACCACTTACGGAGCCCGTGGGGCCGGCCGCGCGCCCCGGGCTTCCGGAACGTGGCGGCGTCTCAGGCGCGACCCGGAAATCCGCTCCGGGGCCGTCAACTCCGTATACCGTTCGTTATGAATAGGGACCGCGGGTCCGGACGTCAACTCTTATGGGCCAACCCGTGCCGATTCGGACACCCACTGGCATACTCCGCGCAAGCTGTGTATACCTGTCCCTGTCCGATTAGGATCGGAAGCAGGGCGATACACCAGTTGCTGTCGCTTTGCGTGCGGATTAGCTTCGAGATGTACCCTCTGTTGCCCTTAACTTTCTGGAGGTCTCCATGAAGCGTGCCCGCATCCTCCTGCTTCCGCTCTCGGTGGCGGTCCTCGGCGCCTGCAACGGCAGCATCGCGGGCCCCGACGGCGCCAGCGCCCGCGGAACCCGGAGCGAAAACGGGAGCAGCGTGCCCTCGGCGGTGCCGGGGAACGGCACGCTGGGAAGCGGCTACGACCGGTCGGCCGAGGGGAACGGGACCCTGGGCTCGGGCTACTGAGCTACTGCTCGATGGGATACTTCTCCGGCGGGACCGCCCTGGGCCTGGCGCCCGGGGCGTGCTTCCGCAGCTTGCGGAGGAGGGATTCGCGGACGAGGTCCACCTCGCCGCCTTCGGGGGGAACCACGTCGCGGTCGCCGGGGGCGCGCACGCGGAGGCCGGCCAGCAGCTGCTGCGCCTGGGCCACCGTGAGCGCGTTCCCGCGCTCGCCGGCCAGCCGCAGCGCCAGCAGGCAGCACTGTTCGGCGCGGTTCCACTCCTCGAACGAGCGGCACCCCTCGGCCAGGTGGTAGAAGGCGCTGGCGGGCACCGTCTCGCCCGCCTGGCGCAGCCGCTCCACCGCCTGGTAGGCGCGCTCGTAGCGCAGCCGGTCGCGGCAGGCGCCGGCCGCGCGGGCCTGGTTGGCCAGCACCACCACGCGCTCGGCGGCCAGGTGGATGAAGGGCAGCACCGCGTCGTACAGCGGCGCGGCGCTGGAGAAGAACCCGCGGCAGGCCCACAGGAAGGCGATGTCGTGCGCCAGCGCGGGGACGCGCGGGTGCTCGGGCTTGTAGAAGGCCACCGCGCTCCGGGCGTGGGCCGCGGCCTCGTCCAGCCGCCCCGAGTGGATGCGGATGGTCATCAGGTCGTGGTATGCCGACGCCGCCAGGCTCCGCCGCCCCACGCGCAGCGCCGCGCGGCGCCCCTTGTCGGCGTGCTTCTCGGCCTCGCCGAAGCGCCCCAGGTCGCTTTCCAGGTTTCCCCACCCCAGGTGGGCGATGGCGAAGTCGACCTCGGCGGTCTTCGCGTGGCTCACCCGCGCCAGCCGCGCCGCGCGGCGGAACCAGAGGGTGCCGCGGATGCGCTCGCTCCGCCGCCGGCAGAGCCGCCCGGCCGTCGCGGCGCGCGCGGAGCTGTCCGGCTCCAGCCGCGCGGCCGCCTCGGCGAACTGCAGCGCCAGCTCCGGCATTCCCCGCTGCTCCGCCCACTCCCACACCGCCGCGCAGGCGTCCGCCACCTCGCCCGGGACGTGGCTCTCGCGCCCGGCGAGAACGCGCGCCGCGTCGCCCAGCTCCGCCGGAAGCTCCAGCGCGTCCGCCCCGCCGAAGGGCGTGCCGTCGTCGCGCGCGGGCGTGGAAATCACCTCCAGGTCGGCGAGGATGCGCCAGAACGAATAGGCGGCGCGCGCCTCCGGCACCTCGTCCAGCACCAGCAGCGAGGGGCGCGCGGCGGGCATGGGGGGAGCGGGAGAAAGCCTGCTGCGCGGACGGCGCAAGGTAGGGGCTGGCTCGCTCATTGTCGGGCGCAAGGGAAGGGATCCGAAACCTGAGCGCAGTTTACCTCCGCCTATCTCTTGGCGCCAGATACCTGCCGCACAAGCCCCGCATCGGACGCGAGGGCGGCGACGGGATCGTCCGCGCGAAGAGCCGCCGCCCGCCTTCATCCCCGCCGGTCCGGCGAGACATAATGGGACCTGGCATCCGGGGGATGGGGAGCTTCATCGCATCTCCATCCCCTGACGCGTTCACCCATGGGCGAGGGGCGATGGGGGGAGATTGCCATCTCCCTCCGGAGCCGCGAGGCGGATCCCACGTCCCGTGCACGACCCGATCCTCCCGAACCCCGGAATGGAGATGGCCCCGCTGCTCATGGCGGGGCCATCGTCGTCCGTCCATCTCCAATCGCCGTCCCCGGCCGCTAGCCGCCGCTGACGGAGGGGACGATGATGATCGTGCTCCCCTCGCCCACCGGCGTGCCGAGGCCGTCCAGGAAGCGCACGTTGTCGCCGTTGACGAAGACGTTCACGTGGCGGCGCAGCTCGCCGGTCTCCTCCACCACGCGGTCGACCACGCCGGCGTGGTGGCGGGCCAGGGCGCCGAGCGCGTCGCGGACGGTGTCGCAGCGCTCGTCCAGCGTCACGGCCAGGCTCCCCCCGGCGAAGGGGCGGAGCGCGCTCGGCAGCTCGATGGTGATCCCCATCTCCCCTCTCAGCTCCCCGCCGCGGCGCCGCCCAGCACGGCGGCCCGGACGCAGACGATGGGCGGCAGCGCGTCGGCGATCTCCATCCAGCTCTCCCCCTCGTCCGCCGAGCCGTACAGCTTCCCCAGCCGCGTGCCGAAATAGATCCCCGCCTGGCGGTGCCCGTCGGTGGACATCGCGTCGCGCAGCACGGTCTCGTACGCGCCCTCCTGCGGCAGCCCGTTCGCCAGCGGCTGCCACGACGCGCCGGCGTCGCGGGTGCGGTAGACGCGCATCCTGGCCTCGGGAACGCAGCGGAACCCGTCGGACTCCAGCGGCACGATGTAGACCGTGTCCGGGTCGTGGGGATGCATCTCCATGGCGAACCCGAAGTCCGACGGAACGCCGTTGGCGATGTCGGTCCAGCTGTCGCCCCAGTCGTCGCTGCGGTAGAGCCCCCAGTGGTTCTGCAGGAAGAGCCGCTCGGGGCGTGACGGGTGATTGACCACCTTGTGCACGCACTGCCCGATCTCGGGATACTTGTCGGGGAGGAACTCCGCGCGCACGCCCTGGTTGCGCGGCTGCCAGCTTTCGCCCCCGTCGTCGGTGCGGTAGAACCCCGCGGTGGAGATGGCGATGCCCATCCGCCGCGGCTCGGCGTGGTCGAAGACGATGGTGTGCAGGCAGAGCCCGCCGCCGCCCGGCATCCACTTCGGCCGCTGCTCGTGGTGCAGCAGCCCGTCGACGGGCTCGAACGTCTCGCCCGCGTCGCGCGACTCGAAGAGCGCCGCCGGCTCCACGCCGCAGTAGACGACGTCGGGCTCGCTCGCGCGGCCGGGGCGGAGCTGCCAGATGTTGGCCAGCGCCAGTCCGGAGTCCTCCGGGAAGCGCACGTTCTTCCGCTCGGGCGAGCTCCAGGTGGCGCCCAGGTCGTCGCTGGCGCGCACCACGCTGCCCCAGTGCCAGCTCTGCGTGCCGGCCAGCATCCGCCGCCGCCCGCCGCGCTGGTCGAAGGCCAGCGAGTACACGGTCTCGCCGCGGAAGTGCGGCCCCTCCATCCGCCACTCCCGCCGCTCGCCGTCGGAGCGGAACACGAACGCGCCCTTCATGGTGCCCACCATCAGCAGCACCTGGCCGTCGGCCGCGGACGCGACGGACGGAGGCGCTGCGGAGGAGCCGTTCGAATCCATGCGCGAACTCCGGATGGAGGATGAACTGCGAGCCGACGCGGGTCAGTCGGTCGCGATCGGGATGGTTGCGGTGGAGTGCGCAGTGTAATGATCGGACGTGCGGAAGCCAAGGGAGTCGTTTGATTAATCACTCCGGATTGGCGAAGGGATCATCCACACCCGTAATGAGCGGGATGAGTTCCGCGAGCCCCCGATGCATTCGCGGAGCGTTCTCGGCCACCCATTCTACGAGTTTCTCGAGATCCACAGAGTCATCGTTGATTGACCCGGACGTGTACAAGGCGACCCTGCAGGCCCGGCGGTTATCAAGTTGCTCCCATTCGAGCGTGGAGCCGATCACCGCTTCGAGAGAGTCCCGATGGGCGTGGAGTTGCCGGAAAAGCTCAGTGTTGCTGGTCCCATCCCCGGTATCGATGTAGCACTCCAGGCGGAATCGCCGGCGACGGGCGAACGACAGGACCAGGGTGAGGCCGGTACCGTGATAATAGATGATAGGGATCCAATTCTGGCCGAGGGGATTCGCCGAAGCCAGCGGCAGGTTCGTCTCTCGTAGCCGGTTCTGCACAATGCTGAAGAAATGGATGTACGCGCGTTCCCGATCTCGCGCACGTGCGAACACCACCCGCTCGTTCGTCATGTTGATCGAAACAACGCGCCAGTTGACATCCAGCCACTGCGCGGACTGAACGTGGGCGGTCGTATCGTTCGACCACCAGGCGCGATGATCGCGAGCGGCTGCTGGCAACTCGGCGTCGATGATCTCCTCGATCTCGCCGAACGTGAGAGCGACACGCTCGAGGGAACGCGGCAGCCGCGCCAGATGCCTCGCGAGCGGAGCGTATTTGCTGTCGACGATGTCACTCCCGGTGTATCCGGCCTCCGTACCGGCGGAGGCATCTTCGACGTACTGAAGGCCATCCTCCATTCCGGATGGAACAGGAATATTGGCCGAAGCTTCGGTGCCCGATTCTTCCCTGGCAGTCTCCATCATCACGGGTGGATGGTTCTTGAACCACTCCGCGCAGAATCTCAGCCGGTCGCGCTCGACCGCGTCGACGTCGGCCCGGAAATGCATCAGCTTGTTCCGGGTCTTTCGGACATCGTCAAGCATCTCCCGGAATGCGGTCACGGGGACGCCGAACACCACTCCTAAACGCTCCCAGGCATCCGAGCGGCACGCCAGCTCGATGTACTCGTATAGCGAGAGATCCTCAAACTTTCGCTCTGCCGACGTTTTCCCGACTGACCGCTCGACAAACTCGGAGACGTCCGCCTCCGTGACCTGAATCAACTTCAGTCCACAGAAGCGCCGGAAGCTCTTGCGGCATGTCTCACGAATCGAATCGGTTGGAGTGCTGAGCGAATTTACGGCTGCGCTGAGTGGTCCGTCGGGATCCCCTTCGTCTCCGCCATACGCACTCCTGATGTGGTCCTTCAGCGTGGTTTCGATGTCCTCGACCAGGAGCACGTCTTCCGCGCGGCGGCGAAAGTACTGTGTGGTATCGTAGTTGGTAACGATTCCCGCGATCGTGCCATCGGGGTTCAGCACCAGAACCGCGTAAGCATCGAGGAGATCATCCATCTTTGCGAATACGTCATCATCCGAGAGAACGGTTGGAGCGGGAATGACTGCGTCTCGCACCCGGAGATGGTGAAGCGGCGATCGGAAGATGCGCAGAGCACGGGCGACGGAACTGCTCGTAACGAAGCTGGCCGGCTTTCCGTAAGGCCGCCCATTTTCCACCACGGGAAGCTGGCTGAAATCATGTTCGATCATCTTCCCGACAGCGTCTTCGAGATTATCGCCAGGAGCGACAAAGACGAGCGGGGCTTGGTCCTGGGTCAAGTGGTGGATCGGAATAGGCATCGCAACAATCCCCGATAGAATTCAGCCAAAGTTATTCCCTCTCAAATGCCTCGGGCGCCACTCTGATCTCGATGCAAAAGGGCCGCCGGTGTACGCGGCGGCCCTATACTACTTCGACCTGCGACAACAGCAGCCCAGCCTTACCGCCGCACGCCGCCCGCGCGCTCCAGCGCCGCGCCGCCGCCCACGACCGGCACCGAGAACGACGTCCCCGCGAGATCCACCGTCAGCCGCGTTCCCGCCCCCGGCCAGAGCGTGAACTCCGGGTCGCTGGACATGATCATGACCCCGAGCTGTCTCCCCGCCGGGATGACCTGATCGTCCGGCTCCAGATCGAAGGTCAGGTCGTAGTACCTGCCCGGAACGAGCGGCTCGCCGCGGCGCATGGAGTCGTAGACGCCGCCGCGCGTGAGCGACGCATGGTTCTGGATGTCGGCCCACCCGCGCGTCACCACGCCCGCGTGGCTGGCTGAGCCGGTCGGCGCCGGGTCGTAGGGCAGCGTCACGAGCCACACGCTGAGGTTTGCCGCGGGCCGGTCGACGGCGATGCGCACCGTGACGCGCGGCGTCCCGGAGATGTGCAGCGAATCGGTGAGCGGCGCCGTCGCGAAGAGCAGGCGATGGGACGAGCGTGACGCGCCGGCATTGGCGCTCCCGGAGACGGCGGCGTCGTCGACGATGGAGTCGACCCCTCGCGCGGGACGAAGGGCGAGCGAGGCGATGCCGTTGCCGTCACCCGCGGGATACAGCCGGACAGGTGCGGAGCCCGGGACCGGGAACGACGCGAACGGAACCGGCGCCGGCATCGTGGCACGCCCGCCCGACCTGCGTGCCTTCGCGATGGCCGAATCGACGGCGGTGCTCGACACGATCCACACCGGCGGGTCGCTGCCGACACCGTTGTCCACGCCGTACAGGTAGTGCGTGAACCAGCGGTTCACCATGTCGGCGGGCGGATCGCCCCCGTGACCGCCCGGATGCAGGTAGAGCGAGACGGGCAGTCCGCGCGCCTTCATCGCCTCGTAGATCCGCACGCTGTGCGACGGCATCACGTTGAAGTCGTTGAGCCCGTGCGCGAGCAGCACCGCCGCCCGGATGTTCCCCACGTACGGCAGCAGCTCGCGCGAGGCCCAGAAGTCGTTGAAGTCGCCGGTCGCGCGGTCCTGTCCCGCGGCGAATACGCCGTTCTTCCAGAGACGGTCGCACACGACGCGCGTGGCGGGATTGCCGCTGGCGACGAAGTCGTAGAGCACGTCCATGTCTTCGCCGAGATACCCGCCCGGCGAACGCACCAGCCCGTTCGAACGATAGTAGTGGTAGTAGGACGTGTTCGGCGAGACCGGGATGACGACCTCGAGTCCCGCGACCCCCGTGGTAGCCGCGGCGAGCGGCAGCGTGCCCTCGTACGACGTGCCGATCATTCCCACCTTCCCCGTCGACCACGACATCGCCGACACCTCCTCTGCGCCGGCCGGCGTCGTATAGCCCCTCGCGCGTCCGTTCAGCCAGTCGATGACGAACTTCATCGCGGTGCGCTCCGGCGTGTCGCCGATCGTCACGCATCCCTGGGAGCGCCCGGTGCCCGGCGCATCCGAATGCACCACGGCAAAGCCCCGCGGCACCCACGTACGCACGAGCTGGTTCGAGATGCGCGTGCGCATCGAATCGTACGGGGCGGCGAGCATCTTCCCGCGCGGCGGCGAGGGCTGGCCGAGCTCCTGGCGCACGTCCCAGAACACGTTCGTGCGCGCGACGCCGGCATAGTAGGGGCTCGATCCATACACGACCGGCACCTTCAGCCCCTCGGTCTCCGTCTGGCGAGGCCGCGTCACGTCCACGTGCACGCGATCGTTGCGCCCATCGCGATCGGAGTCGAAGTCCGTCTCGACCCAGAGATTCTGGCGAATCCACTGCGTGGAATCGGCGAACGCCGGAACGACCTGCGCCATGCCGTTCACGAAGACGGGTCCGGCACCGTTCTGCGCGCGAAGCGGCGCGGCGCAGAACAGCGTGAGCGCTACGGCGATGCCGGCGCGGCGCGAGAATGATCGAGTCATGAGCATGTGTCAGCCGTGTTCGTTCAGCCAGGGAGGACGGGCGGCGAAAATCGGGCAAGCGGGCGGACGTGAAGCTTACCGATTCCGTGCCGGTGCGAAAAGGGAGCAGGCGAACCGAGCTCGCCTGCTCCCTTCATTGGTCTCCGTTCACTCCTCCAACCCAGCCGTCGATCGCTACTCCACCGTCACGCTCTTGGCGAGGTTCCGGGGCTGGTCCACGTTGGTGCCGCGCATCACGGCGATGTGGTACGCCAGCAGCTGCAGCGGCACGCTGGCCAGGATCGGGGTCAGCGCGTCGTGCGTGCGAGGGATGCGGATCACGTGGTCCACCACCTGCTCCAGCTCGGTGTCGTCCTCGCTGGTCGCGGCGATGATGCAGCCCGCGCTCGCCTTCGGCTCGTCACAAAGGTAGCCCGTGCTCGTCGTGACCGATGATCTCGTCGCCCGTGCGTGTCCACCCGCGCTGCGGAATCTTCGCTGGATGCTCTGGTGTTACGCAGCACTTCGTCCTTGCAATTGCAGCTACGCCGCCCGGAACACAGGCGCTCCCGGCGAGGAAATCCTCGCCGGGAGCGTGGTTTCACCGCTCCGCTTCGGTCACTGCGTACTTGCACCAGCCCGTGCACTGGTCGCTCCAGAACGGGCCGCACCCGGAGTTGCCGCTGCACAGGGCAATCCTGCAGGTACTGCCCTCCGGGCAGGGAGTGAAGCGATCGCAGGCGCAGATCGGCAGGAGCACGCCGCTGGCGTTACGCTCTGCCGAGGGCGGCCCCAAGGTGCCGAAGATCTGGCGGTAGCCGTCGCTGCCGAACTCGCGGATCAGCCGGTTGCGCAGCGCCAGGCTGGCCGCGTCGTCGGGGTTGTGCCGCACCAGCGTCGGCAGCTGCGCGATCATCTCGCGCAACGTGGCGCGCTGCGCGCCGGTGAGCGACGCGTTGGAGCGCAGCACATCCTCCAGCTGCTGGCGCCAGAGAGACGCACGCGTGGCGGCGGGAAGCACGTCGTAGATGGCGCGGCGGCGCGCCATCGGCTGGCGCGACAGCGCGGGGAGCGTGGTGGGGAGCGCATTGCGGTGCGCCGCCACCCACCGCCGCGCCACCACGCACGCGGGCGGATCGCCGGGCCGGGTGGCGGCGCCCAGCGTGGCGGTGAACAGCACCGCGGCGAGGGGAGCAAGAAGTCGCTTCCGCATGGGGACACCTCCTGGTGAGAAGGATGTTCGCCGCCGGACCCACGTGGCCCCGGCGCTCCGACCGGCGTTCCGGCCAGTTCTCCCAGGATAGACGAACAATCTTAAATCGTCAATAAATATGTAAATGTGATTAGTCTCCAAACGAACGGCAATGAACGGAATTTCGCCTGTATCTCACCAATGATCCTAGATGTACGGGAGCGGGCAACCCGCGAAGCATCCCGCTCCTGATCCAAGGACCCGATTCCTATTCGCCCGTTTTGGGAAATAAGAATTGCTTTGACGGCCGGCTCAAACGAAACCGGGGGGGAGAAATCGTGCGATCTCTCCCCCCCGTTCGTGTGCGTACCCTGGGGTACAGTGCGAGGCCTACTCCACCGTCACGCTCTTGGCCAGGTTCCGCGGCTGGTCCACGTTGGTGCCGCGCATCACGGCGATGTGGTAGGCCAGCAGCTGCAGCGGCACGCTGGCCAGGATCGGCGTCAGCGCGTCGTGGGTGCGCGGGATGCGGATCACGTGGTCCACCACCTGCTCCAGCTCGGTGTCGTCGTCGCTGATCACGCCGATGATGCACCCGCCGCGTGCCTTCACCTCGTCGATGTTGCTGCGCACCTTGTCGTACACGGCGTCGCGCGGGGCGATCACCACCACCGGCATCTGCTCGTCGATCAGCGCGATGGGGCCGTGCTTCATCTCCGCGGCCGGGTACCCTTCCGCGTGGATGTAGCTGATCTCCTTCAGCTTCAGCGCCCCCTCCAGCGCCGCCGGGAAGTTGTAGCCGCGCCCCAGGTACAGGAAGTTGCGGCTGTCCTTGTACTCCTCCGCCAGCCGCCTGATGTCGTCGTCCTGCTCCAGCAGCCGCGCCACCTGCTCGGGGAGCTGCTGCAGCGCGCGCACGATCTCGCGCCCGCGGCTGGCCGTCAGCGTCCCGCGCAGCCGCCCCAGGTGGATCGTCATCATCGCCAGCACGACGACCTGGCTGGTGAACGCCTTGGTGCTCGCCACGCCGATCTCCGGCCCCGCGTGCAGGTACACGCCGGCGTCGGTCTCGCGCGCGATCGTCGATCCCACAGCGTTCACGATCCCCAGCGTGGTCGCACCCTGGCTCCTGGCCTCGCGCATGGCCCACAGCGTGTCGGCCGTCTCGCCGCTCTGCGAGATGGAGATGGTGAGCGTGTTGGGCTCCACCACGGGGCGGCGGTAGCGGAACTCGCTGGCGTACTCCACGTCGGTGGGCACGCGGGCGATGTCCTCGAGCATGTACTCGCCGATCAACCCGCTGTGCCAGCTGGTGCCGCACCCCAGGATGATCACCCGCTCCGTCTCCAGGAGCTCGTGGTCCATCCCGGTCAGGCCGCCCAGCTTCACGTTCCCCTCCTCCTCCAGCAGCCGGCCGCGCATGGTGGCGCGCAGCGTCTCCGGCTGCTCCATGATCTCCTTCAGCATGAAGTGCGCGTAGCCGCCGCGCTCCACCTCGTCCAGGTCCCAGTCCACCCGGCTGATGGGGCGGCTCACCGGGCCCTGGTTGTGGCGGTGCACGGTGTACCCCTTCTCCGTCACCGTCACCATGTCGCCGTCGTCCAGGTAGATCACGTCGCGGGTGTGCGCGATCACCGCCGCCGCGTCGCTGGCCACGAAGGTCTGGCCGTTCTCGCCCACGCCCACCAGCAGCGGGCTGCCGAGCCGCGCGGCCACGATCTTCCCCGGGTCCTTCGACGAAATCACCGCGATCCCGTACGTCCCCTCGATCTGCTGCAGCGCCGCCTCCACCGCGCGCTCCAGCTTGCCGGCGCGGCCGCCGTCCTCGGCCACGCCGGTGTTGAAGATGTCCTCGATCAGGTGGACCAGGACCTCGGTGTCGGTGTCGCTGGAAAAGGTGTGGCCGCGCTCCAGCAGCTTGCGCTTCAGCGCCTGCGCGTTCTCGATGATCCCGTTGTGCACCAGCGCGAAGTCGCCCGCCTCGCTCACGTGCGGGTGCGCGTTGCGCTGGTTGGGCGGGCCGTGCGTGGCCCAGCGCGTGTGGCCGATGCCGTACACGCCCTCGACCGGGTCGGCCGCCATCATCTTCTCCAGCTCGGCGATCTTCCCGGCCTCTTTCCGGACCGCGAGCGTGCCGTTCTTCGCCACGGCGATCCCCGCCGAGTCGTACCCGCGGTACTCCAGCCGCTTCAGCCCCTGGATCAGGAGCGGGGCGACCTGCTGGTTACCGATGTATCCCACGATCCCGCACATAGCGCGTCCTTCGCGTGGATTGTGTGTCTAGAAGTGCCAGACCGAACTGCCGACTGCGGATTCGGGCATGTCCCCCGCTGCGCGGGGGCCGGGCTGCGCGCGCCGTAGGCAACGATACGACTGTTGCCAACGGCGCCGGGCCCCCGGCGGCCCGTCCAACCTCATTTCAATCTTCAGGCCGTCCGGAGAAAACGGCAGTGCCAAGTGCCAAGTGCCTGGTGCCAAGTGGGTTTTCGGGGGTGTCCGGCGCCCGCTTGGCCGGTACGACATCGGGGCGCCGGAGCGTCCGTTCACCGGGCGCGTCTCCAGCCTGGGCATCTCCCGTGTCACACCGACACGGCCGCCGCGCACTAGGCACTAGGCACTAGGCACTTTTACTCGGGCAATGCCTCCCGCAACGTCTCCACCAGCCCCTGCGCCTCTTCCCGCGTCGGGGCCTCGCAGATGATGCGGACGATCGGCTCGGTGCCGGAGGGACGCAGGTGCGCCCAGCTCTTCCGCTCGGGCCAGGAGAGCCGAAGCCCGTCCTGCCGGTCGGCCTCCGCGTCGGGGAAGCGGGCGGCCAGCGCGTCGTAGACGGCGTCCAGCGGCTGGCTTGGGCGGGGGAGCTTTTCCTTTACGATCTCGTAGCGGCCGATCCCCGCGGCCAGCTCGCTCAGCGGCTTTCCCGTCTCCGCCAGCAGCTGCAGGATCAGCGCGGCGGCCACCGGCGCGTCGCGCGTCAGGTGCACGTCGGGCAGGATCACCCCGCCGTTCCCCTCGCCGCCCACCGTGGCGCTCTCGGATTGCATCCGCCGCGCCACGTTGATCTCCCCCACCGGCGCGCGGAACAGCCGCACCCCGGCCGCCTCGGCGACGTCGTCCATCAGGCGGCTGGTGGAGAGGTTCGTCACCAGCGCGCCCGGCCGGTGCCGCAGCACGAGCGTCGAGGCCAGCGCCAGCGTGTAGTCCTCCCCGATCGCCTTCCCCTGCTCGGAAACGAGCGAGAGGCGGTCGACGTCCGGATCCGTCGCCAGGCCGACGACGGCGCCGGTGCGGCGGACCAGCTCCTCCAGCTCCCCCAGGTTCTCGGCGATGGGCTCCGGCTCGCGCGGGAACAGGCCGTCGGTCTCCAGGTTGATGGCGTCCACCGTGCAGCCGAGCGCTTCGAGAAGACGCGGGAAGATGGTTCCGCCCGCGCCGCGCACGCAGTCCAGCGCCACGTGGAAGCGCATCGAGCGGATCTTCTCCACGTCCAGGAAAGGGATGGCGAGGATGCGCTGGACGTGGCGGTCCACCGCGCCGGGGTCCTCGCGCCAGCCGCCCAGCTCCTTCCAGGTGGCGCGGGGGATGTCGCCCTCCAGCAGCGCGCGCATCTCGGCGCTCTCTTCCGCGTCCAGGAACATCCCGCTGGGGCCGATGAACTTCAGCGCGTTCCACTCGATGGGGTTGTGGCTGGCGGTCACGGCCAGCCCGCCCGCCGCCTTCAGCTCCTCCACCGCCAGCTGCACGCTGGGCGTGGGCGCGATGCCGACGTCCACCACGTCGCAGCCGGCGGCCTGCAGCGCGGAAGTGGCGGCGCGCGCGAACATGGCGCCCGAGACGCGGCTGTCGCGGCCGATCACCACCGTGGTTCCCGGCCCGCGGCGGCGCGCGTAGGCGCCGAACGCCGCGGCGAACCAGGCGATCACCTCGGGCGTCAGCCCGTCGCCCACGCGGCCGCGCACGCCCGAGACGCTCACCATCAGCTTCGAAGTATCCAGCATCCCCACCCGTGGGTTGGCAGTGTCGTTGAAGATCGCGGGGACAAAAGTCGCGCCGCGGGCAGCGAGCCGGGGCGCGACAGGGCGGTGAATGTCGGCGGCCCCGCATCTTCCGTCAAGCCAAACACATGGCGGCACCGGCCCGCGGGCGTATGCAAGAACGGTTCTCGTCTTGCGTTCGGTACGCCGAACGGTAGGTTGGCGCGCCGTACGCGCCCGAGCGGACCCACATCCCAAGGCCGATGACGCAGCCGCTGGACACCCTGCTGGCCGCCGCCGCCCGCGCCACGCCCGAGCGCATGGCGCTGGCCGCCGACGCGCCCGCCACGTACTTCGAGCTCGAGTGCCGCGTCCGCGACTTCGCCGACGGGCTGGCCGAGCTGGGGATCCGCGGCGGCCGCGTGGGGCTCCTCCTGCCCAACGTTCCCGCCTTCCCCACGGCCTTCTACGGTACGCTGCGCGCCGGGGCCAGCGCGGTGCTGCTGAATCCCCTCCTCTCCCCCCGCGAGACCGCCGAGTACCTGGCCGACTCGCGGGCGCGCGGCGTGGTGACCATCGAGGCGCTGGAGCACCTGGTTCCCCCCGGCATTCCCAAGCTCTGCGTGGACGCGGCCGACGGCGCGCTGGAGACGGCGTGGGACCGGCGCCTGGCCGACGCGCACGAGGACGGCGGCCTGGCGCGCGGCGACCGCGAGGCCGTGGTCATCTACACCTCGGCGATGGACGGATGGGCGCGGGGCGCGCGGCTCACGCACCGCAGCCTGGGCGCCAACCTGCACGGCGTGGTCGAGGCGATGCAGCTGACGGCGGACGACTGCGTCCTCGGCCTCCTCCCCTGGGTGCACGCCTTCGGGCTGACGGCCACGCTGAACGCGCCGCTGTCGGCCGGGGCGCGCGTGGTGCCCGTGGACCGCTTCCACCCCGCGCGCACGCTGGCGCTGATGGAGAGCGACTGCGCCACGGTGGTCTGCGGCGTCCCGGCCATGTACGTGGCGCTGGTCTCCGCGGCGGAGCGGCAGGGCGTGCCCAGGCACAGCCTGCGCGCGGCCATCTGCGGCGGCGCGCCGCTGCGGGCCGAGGTGGCGCGGCGCTTCGAGGAGACGTTCGGCATCCCGCTGCGCGAGGGGTACGGGATCACCGAGTGCTCGCCGGTGGCGCTGTTCAACCGCGTGGACCGGCCCAACCGCCCGGGCACGCTGGGCTACCCCTTCCCCGGCGTGGAGGTCAGCATTCGCGACCCGCGCGGGGAGATGGTGCCGCCGGGGCAGACGGGCGAGATCTGCGTGGAGGGCGCCAGCGTGTTTGCCGGCTACGTGGGCGACGACGGGCGCGACCCGGCGTCGTTCTGGGACGACGCCTTCCGCACCGGCGACCTGGGCGTGGCCGAGGCCGACGGCGCGGTGCGCTTCCGCGGCGTGCAGAAGCGCATGTTCACCCGCGGCGGCTTCAACGTCTACCCGCGCGAGGTGGAGCGCGCGCTGCTGGCCGACCCGCGCATCGCGGAGGTGTGCGTGACCTCCGCGCCGGACCCGGTGAAGGAGAACGAGGTCGTGGTCACCGTCACCGCCGCCCCGGGCGCGGAGCTGGACGAGGCCGCGGTGAAGCTCATCTGCCGCGAACGCCTCGCCGCGTACAAGCAGCCGGGCGTCATCGTTATCGAGCACTGAAACGGAATCGAATCACACGGAGGGAACGGAGGTGACGGAGGACTCATCGCAGTTCCTCCGTTACCTCCGTTCCCTCCATGTGATTTGCTTCTTTTCAGGAGATCAGAACCAGCGCGTCCAGTTGCTGGTGTAGCGCATCTCCCGGCCGTGGCCGTAGCGGTGCACGTCCATCCCCGCCTCGTCGCTGTCGGGGATGATGTGCGGATGGTAGTCCTCGGGCCGGCCGTCCATCTGGTACGGGCCGCGCGCGCCGTAGCCGCGATCGTAGCCCCGCTGGAAACCGCGGTCGTAGCCGCGCGGGCGGCCGCGGAAGCCGGCATCGTAGCCGCCGAAGTCGCGGTCGTAGCCCTGCATGTGGGTCTGCATCCGCTCCTGCTCGATCAGCCCCCACGGCCGGTCGTCCAGCGCCTGCCGCGAGTAGGGGCGCCCCAGGAAGTCGGTCTCTCCCGGCGCCACGCGCTGGTTCTGCGACGGATGGGCGGGTCCGCCGAACGCCGTCTGCGCGCCCATGTCGCGCCACCCCACCCGCCCCGCGTCGCGCCCGCGGCGGCCCTGCGGCGGGCCCGCGTGCCGCTCGCGCCCGCGGAACATCGAATCGTAGCGCGGCATTCCGCCCATCGGGCCGCCCTGCCAGCCGCCGTAGTCGCGGCCGTATCCCCGGTCGTACCTCATCGCCTCATCCTCCCGTTGCGCGCCGCCCGCCATTGGGCGGCAGGACGGAAGGATGGTTCGGCAACGTCCGCGCCAGAGGGGCACACGCGATTTCTCACGAGGTGCTGGAACCGAGGATCGAGGGCGCGGAATCGAAGGTGATGCTCGTCAGCCGATATCGCACCGGCGACTGAAGTCGCAGCAACAACTACGGGAAGCCTCGCAAACTGCGCGAGGCTGTGGGGGCCGGCATCTTCGCGCTACTCACCTGTCCGTTCAAAGGCGAGATGGGTCGTACCCTCGCGATGGTGCTGCTCCTGGTTCTGAACATAGTCGCGGACAACCGGGACATGGCGCTTCGAGACGCTGAAGGCGCCGTATCCACCTTGCCACTTGAACGGCTCGGGGGAACGAAGAACATGGGTGACGAGGTGCGATGACGCTCCCTTCAACCGGCGCACGAACTCGGAAATCGAGATTGTCGTCGGCATCCGCGCGAGCACGTGCACGTGGTCCGGCATTCCGCCGATGGCGATGACATCGGCATCGAGCGACATGCACTGGTGCGCGAGCGCGCCGAAGACCCGCTGCTGCAGTTCCGGCGAAATGAACGGCTGCCGCCGCCACGTGCTCCACACCACATGCAGGTAAACCTCGGTCCACGGCGTTCGCATCGGAGACTCTCCGAAAGTCAGGCGTGGAGGAGTGAGCCTCGCGCAGTTTGCGAGGCTTCCCGTGGTTGTTGCTGCGACTTCAGTCGCCGGTGCAACCCTGGCGAGGCAATCACCTCAGGGCGCCGCACCGAAGCCCCGGCGTGGAGGAGTGAGCCTCGCGCAGTTTGCGAGGCTTCCCGTAGTTGTTGCTGCGACTTCAGTCGCCGGTGCAGTGGGGGGATTGGGACGCCGCTATTCGTCCAGCACCGGCGGCGGCGTGGCCGGCGCGGCCGGCGTGGCGGGGGCGGACTCCGTCGCGGTCAGCTCGGGGAGTACGTAGGCGACCTCGGCGCGGCCGAGGGAGACGGTGTCGCGCACGGGCTCGCCGGTTTGCGGCGCGCCGTCGCGGCAGACGCGGAAGAGGCGGTAGCCCGGCGCCAGCGCCTCGGGGGCGATGCCGGCCAGGCGCACCTCGCGCGGCTCCGCCCACACCTTGTTGACCAGGATCCATCCCCTCGCCGCGGCGGGCGCGTCCGACGCGCGGCGCTCCAGCACCAGCGTGTCCTCGTAGATGCCGCGCGGAGCGCGCAGCACGCCCTCGCCGTGCAGCACGGGGTGCGCCTTCTTCAGCGCGTTCACGCGGGCGATGAAGCCGCGCAGGTCCATCCACCGCCGCTCCCAGTCCGTCGGCATCGTCCGGACGACGTCCACCTGCGCGCGGAAGCCGAACTCGTAGCCGATGGGCATCATCACCCCCGCGCTGAACGCCGCCGCGAAGGCGTAGCGCTGGCGCTGCACCGCCTCGTCACCGTTCGTCTCCGCCGCCAGCCGCGGCGTGTCGTGGCTTTCGGGGAAGGCGATGGAGGGCGCGATGGCCCGGAAGTCCTCGTGCTGCTTCAGCGCCCACGGCTCGCTGAAGTTCCACCACTTGCTGGAGTTGAAGAAGTAGTCGAACCCCGCGCCGGCCAGCGCGGCCACATCCTCCACCGGCGCCCCCAGCGTCTCCGCGAAGAAGACGACAGAGGGGTCGACGGACTTCGCCGCCTCGATCAGGTGACGCCAGAGCGCGGCGGGCACCTTGTACGCGGCGTCGCAGCGGAAGCCGCGGAAGCCCAGCTCCACCGACTCGCGCACGATCTCCGCCCAGAACGCCCACTGCTCCTCGTGCCCGGCCGGCGGCTCGTTGTCGATGTCCGCCAGGTCGCCCCAGACGGTGATCTTCGACGGGTCGTCGGGGTCGCGGACGAAGGGAGATCGCACCTGCCCGTCATCCCCCCAGCGGTACCACTCCGGATGTTGCCGGATGAGCGGCGAGTCCTTGGAGGTGTGGTTCACGACCAGGTCCATCACCGGCTTCATCCGCCCGTCGCGGATCTTCCACAGCGCGTCGCGCAGCGGCTCCAGCGACTCGGGGTCGGCGCCCTGGGGGACGAAGAGCGGGTTCAGCCGTCGGTAGTCCTTGATGGCGTACAGGCTCCCCGAGAAGCCGGGGTAGTGCCACGGGTTCACGTACAGCCAGTCGAACCCCATGGCCGCCGCGCGCGCCGCGTGCTCGGGCCAGCGCGACGTGGGCCCGACCAGGCGCGGGAAGAGGTTGTAGATGAGCGGCGGCGTCACGCGGCGCCCTCCCCCGTGATGGCCAGCACGCCCTGCAGCGGCACCCAGATCCAGTCGGGCCGGTTGTTCATCTCGTACCCCAGCTCGTACACGGCCTTCTCCAGCTCGAAGACGGCGAGCGCCCGCAGCAGCGCGTTCAGGTCGCGGGGAACGACGGAGGATTCGCCCAGCGTCTCGCGGTAGGCGGAGACGAAGAGCGAGCGCACCTCGTTGCGCCACGCCTCGGCCCAGCGCTCCACCGCCATCCGCACCCGCAGGTCGTCCACCTTGAAGCCCTGCAGCGACATCCGCACCGCGTAGTCGAACGAGCGCAGCATCCCCGCCACGTCGCGCAGCACCGAGAACTTCGCGCGCCGCTCCTCCAGCGAGCGCGCCGGCTCGCCCTCGAAGTCGATCACGTACCACTCGTTGCCGTCGGGCGCGGGGGTGGCGCCGCGCAGCACCTGGCCCAGGTGGTAGTCGCCGTGGATGCGCACCTTTACGCTCCCGCTGTCGGCCAGCACCTCCAGGTCCTCGCCGCGCAGGCGCAGGTCGTTGGCCATGCGCACCACGCGCTGCAGCCCCGGCTGGAGCTCGCGCGGGAAGAAGCCCGGCATGGCGTCCAGCCGCCGCGACAGCTCGCCCAGCACGCCGTCCACCTGCCGCCGGAAGCCGTCGGCCCAGCGCCGCACGTCGTCGTGCCCCACCGTCTCGGCCGCGAACGCCGCGTCCGCCGTCTCCGCCGCCAGGGCCAGGTGGAGGCGCGCCGTGGTCTCCCCCAGCCGGCGGACAGCGGGGAAGAAGTCGCCCGCCATGCGGTACAGCGCGTCGCGTCCGGTGGGCGTGTCGGGGTCGGCGGCGCTGCGGCTGGCGGCGCCCAGGAAGCGCTCCATCGCCTTCAGCGCCACGCTCCACGCGTCGCCCCGGTTCTCCACGTAGCGGAAGAGCCCGCCGACGGACGACTTCACGCCGTCGGTCCCCTCGTACTCGATCCACCCCGCCAGCGCCGGGAGCGAGCGGAAGCCGGCGGTCTCCACCAGGAAGCGGGTGACCTCCAGGTCGGGGTTCATCCCCGCCTCCAGCTTGCGGAACACCTTCAGCACGTACTCGCTGCCGAACACGATAGAGGTGTTGCTCTGCTCCGCCCCCATCGGCCGCGCGGGGCCGCGGATCGAGCGGTCGCCCGCGCCCGGCGTGGCGCACCCGCAGAAGCGCCCGTTCACCCCGGCCACGGTGCGCTCGGAAAGGACCAGGTCCAGCAGCGCCCCCGCCACGCGCCGGTCCACCAGCGCGTCGTACACCCGCACGTCGCCGCGCTCGGTGGCGTGCGAGAGGATGGGCTCGCTCGCCTCGCCCGGCACCGCGCTGGGGCGGAGCGAGAGGGGGAGGAGGTAGACGTCCGGGTCGCCCTCGCGGTAGCGCACGCGGACGCGCGCGACGAGCACGTGCGGCGCGCGCTCGGGGCGCAGGACGGCGTGGTCGGCCAGCTCGACGGAGGCGATCTCGCGCGCCTTGCCGCGGAACCAGCGCTGGCGCTGGATCCACTCGTGCGGCAGCGCGTCGATCATCCCCGCTACGCTCGCGGTGCTCTCCAGGATCTCCGCGTCCTGCTCGGCCCACTCGCGCGCCACCTCGGGGTGGATCTCCAGCTCGGCCCCGGCGCGCGCCTTCCGCAGCGCGAACCAGAAGAAGCCGTACGGCTGCAGCGTCAGCGCGTAGGGCGTCTCGTCGACCGGCAGGAACTCCGTCTCGCCCAGCAGCTCCACGGGAACGTGCCCGGTGAAGCGGGTGAGATCGAGCCGCACCGCCTGCGCCGCGCCGGACAGGTTGTTGACGACCAGGATGGCGTCTTCGCCGTGCTCGCGGATGTACGCCAGCACGTGCGGGTTCTCCGGCTCCAGGAAGGTGATGGAGCCGCGGCCGAAGGCGTGGTGCTGCTTGCGCACGCGGATCAGCCGCCGCGTCCAGTTCAGCAGCGAGAACGGCGACTTCTGCTGCGCCTCGACGTTGATCGCCTGGAAGCCGTACACCGAGTCCGCGATCGCGGGGAGATAGAGGCGCGCGGCTTCCGCGCGGCTGAATCCGGCGTTGCGGTCCGGCGTCCATTGCATGGGGGTGCGCACGCCGTCGCGGTCGCCCAGCCACACGTTGTCGCCCATCCCGATCTCGTCGCCGTAGTAGATGATGGGCGACCCGGGCATGGTGAAGAGGATGGAGTTCAGCAGCTCGATCTTGCGACGGTCGTTGTCCATCAGCGGCGCCAGGCGGCGGCGGATGCCCAGGTTGATGCGCATCCGGGCGTCCTGCGCGTACTCGCGGTACATGTAGTCGCGCTCGTCGTCGGTCACCATCTCGAGCGTGAGCTCGTCGTGGTTGCGCAGGAACATGCACCACTGGCAGTTCTCGGGAATGCCGGGCGTGCGGCGGATGATCTCCACGATCGGCTGCCGGATCCCCTGCCGCACCGCCATGAAGATCCGCGGCATGAGGGGGAAGTGGAACGCCATGTGGAACTCGTCGCCGTCGCCGAAATACGGGCGCACGTCGTCGGGCCACTGGTTGGCCTCGGCCAGGAGGATGCGGCCGGGGTACTTCGATTCGAGGCGCGTGCGGAACTCCTTCAGGATCTCGTGCGTCTCGGGCAGGTTCTCGCAGATGGTGCCTTCGCGCTCGATCAGGTACGGCACCGCGTCGGCGCGGAAGCCGTCCAGGCCGCGGTCCAGCCAGAACTCCATCACCTCGAACATCTTCTCCTTCACCGCCGGGTTGTCCCAGTTCAGGTCCGGCTGGTGGCTGAAGAAGCGGTGCCAGTAGTACTGCCCGGCCACCGGGTCCCACGTCCAGTTGCTGGGCTCGGTGTCGGTGAAGATGATGCGCGCCTCGCGGTACAGCTCGTCGCTGTCGCTCCACACGTACCAGTCGCGCTCCGGGCTGCCTTTCGGCGCCCGGCGCGCGCGCTGGAACCACGGGTGGTCGGACGACGTGTGGTTCAGGACGAGGTCGGAGATGACCTTGAGGCCGCGCCGGTGCGCCTCTTCCATGAAGCGGGTGAAGTCGTCGACGGTGCCGTAGCTGGGGTGGATGTTCCAGTAGTCGGCGATGTCGTACCCGTCGTCGCGCAGGGGAGACGGGTAGTAGGGGAGGAGCCAGATGGCGTCGACGCCCATCTCCTGCACGTAATCCAGGCGGTGGATGAGGCCGTTGAAGTCGCCGATGCCGTCGCCGTTGGAGTCCTGGAAGGCCTTGACGTGCAGCTCGTAGAAGACGGCGTCCTTGTACCAGAGCGGGTCGTCGCTCACGGGCTTCCCCTGCGTGCGTGGTCCGAAGTCCAGTCCCGAAACGAAGCCCGGCGCCAGGGCGCCGGGATGGTTGTGCCTGCGTGAGAATAGCGTGCCTCGGCCGACGCAGGAAGCGTGCTTGGGGAGGTTCAAGCCAGAGTCAAGCGACTCGCGCTCAAAGATGGGACACCAAACAGTGGCAGCAATGTCCCAAAGTGACTATCTGCGCGTGAAGGCGACTTGGTTTGTCATTCTAAACCGTAGACTACCAACGCGTTGGCAGAATTCTGGGAGGTAGTGAAACGCGGCACAGCGTTCGCACCGACTTCCATTCGGCAGCGATAGCCAGGACTGCTGTGTTTAGCGTTTTCCCGTTTATTTCCCCGTCCAGGAGAAGTCATGAGACCTCACGCCCTCTCATACCTGATCGGAGCTAGCATGCTCCTTCTTGGAGCTGCTTGCCAGGAACCTCCGGCGGGGGCAACGCTGACCCTTTCCACGCAACGCTTCCAAACCAAGGTGACCCTGCGTATCAAAGGACATGGCTACACGCCGGGCCAGCCCGTTACCATCACAATCCAAAATGTGCCAGACAAAAACGGGAGTGATGTGGTGAGAAATCCAACGCCCGATAGCAATGGGAACTTTGATCTGCCAGAAGATTTCTCGCTAAAGCATGTTCCTGGAGGCACTGAGCTACCCGATATCCTAGTGATCGCACGTGATGTCTCGGGCTGGTCCTTGGTCGAAAAAATTAGTGCTTTCCCATTCGTGATTCTCGTCTAGTCTCTAGTTCTCTCTCGGGGTCCACGAAGCGTGTAAAGGATCCCAAGATGCCCAAGTTTCAGCGACTGGGCTGGACGTTCCTCGCCGCAGCGGCTGCGGGCGTGGGGTCCTTCGACTGCTCGGGCATCGTGGCCTGCGATCCTCTTAACCGGCCCCTCACAGGCTCGAAAACGTAAGATGCCGTCGACCCCCAGCTCCTGCACGTACTCGAGCCTGCTGGATCAGCCCGTTGAAGTCGCGATGCCGTCGCCGTTGGAGTCCTGGAAGGCCTTGACGTGCAGCTCGTAGAAGACGGCGTCCTTGTACCAGAGCGGGTCGTCGCTCACGGGCGTTCCTCGCGATGTCCGAATTCCGGTCCCGAAACGAAGCCCGGCGCCGGGGCGCCGGGATGGTTGGTGCGTCAGAATAGCGCGCGGGCGGCGACGCAGGAAGCGGGCCCTTGCGAGGCGTTTCGACCGGGGCCTCTCCGTCCTTCAGGCGAGATCGAGCGGGCTGCGCACGCCGCGGCCGCCGCGGTTCAGCACGTGGGTGTAGATCAAGGTGGCGCGCACGCCGGCGTGGCCAGAGCGCCTGGTTCTGCGTGGACGCGGCCACGTTGCGCTCGACCGCGAGCCAGGTGAGGAACGCCTGGATCTCGCGCGCCCCCATCTCGCGCGGGTGCCGCTTGCCGTGGGGCACCGGCCTCGCGCGGAACCCCATTATGTCGCGCAGACACAGCCCGGCGGCTGCGACGTGTAGTACTTGTTGTGCCCGGCGCGTTCATGAAGTGGAACCACTGCGAAACCGGTTGACCACGATCGACCACAAGGCGAAACCGCATGATCTCACGTCGTGATTGGCCTGGCCTGTCCCGCGGCGCCGGGGCTACCGCTTGTCTCGCCGTTCTGCTTTCCTGCGGCGGAGAGCCGACCACGCCGCCTGCCTCTCCCCCGGTTACGCCTCCGGCGCAGCAGGAGATGCCGATCACCGGGGCTGCAGTGCCGGGAATGGAGTCGTACGATCAGGTCATTCCCGATTTCATGCGGAAGTACAACATTCCCGGTGGCGCGGTTGCCGTGATGCACGACGGCAGGCTGATCTACGCGCGCGGCTTCGGTTACGCGGACGTCGAGAACAAGACGCCGGTGCACCCGGACGCGCTGTTCCGCATCGCCAGCGTGTCCAAGACGCTCACCAGCGCCGCCATCATGAAGCTCGTCGAGGAGGGCAAGCTCAAGCTCGACGATCGCGTGGCGCCACTCATCGCGGACCTCAAGCCCGCACCGGGGGCGACCGTCGATCCGCGATGGGAGCAGATCACCATTCGGCACCTGCTCAACCACACGGGGGGCTGGGACCGTAACAAGCCGGATGGTGGATTCGACCCGATAGATCGGCCGGCGATCGCTGCAGCCGCGGTCAACGCGCCCGCGCCGGCGTCGAGTGAAACGTTGATCCGCTACATGAAGGGAATGCCGCTCGACTTCAATCCGGGCGAAAAGTTCGCCTACTCGAATTTTGGTTACATCATCCTCGGCCGCGTGATCGAGCGTCTGAGCGGCATGCCGTACGAGCAGTACGTGCGCAGCCGCGTGCTGCAGCCCGTGGGCGCCAATCGCACGCAGCAGGGCAGGTCGCGCATGGCCGACGCGCTCGCGGGCGAAGTGAAGTACTACTTCCCCGGCTTCGGCGCGAACGCGCCGCTGGTGCCTTCCGTTTTCCCGGGCGAAGGCCTCGTGCCGCTCAACTATGGCGGCTTCCACCTCGAAGCGGGTGATGCAAGCGGCGCCTGGGTATCGTCGACCGTTGATCTCCTGCGATTCCTGGGCGGCGTCGATGGCCGCGCCAATCGTCCGGACATCCTCAGGCCTGAACTCGTCGCGCAGATGACCGGCAGCGGCCCCGACCAATGTGCCGGTGGCGCGTGCTATTACGCATTTGGGTGGTGGGTTCGCCCAACCAAGGGCGACGCGACCTGGTGGCACACGGGAACGTTGCCCGGCACGACGAGCATACTCGTGCGCACGTACAACAACTTCTCGTGGGTCGGTCTCTTCAACACGCGCTCCCTGACAGCCAATCTCGAAGTCGAAGTCGATGCCGCGCTATGGAATGCGTTTGCGGGCGTCACTTCGGTTCCGACGCACGACCTGTTTTCGACCTTCCAATGACATGAGCCGCAGAGCGCCCCAGAGCGCACCGTAGGACCATTGATTGCTCCGATCATCGAGTCCGATCAACTTCCCCTGGAGAAGTGCCGATGAAACGGGCAATTGCGCTGGCCGCCTTGTTCATTTCCGCATGCGCAGGGTCCCCGACCAGATTGGTCTCGACGTCCGGCAGCAGCGCTGTCGCCGTATAGTACCTGCTTCCTGTTGTTGCCGAAGCAGCCTGCGGCCTAACCATCGGCAGCAGGGGATGCGGGGCCGTCCATGCTTTCGGCCGGACGAAACTGTTGCGTGCCGGCCCCGCACCCCTGACCCTTGAGCCGTTAGGCCGCCGGACGAACATCGCGGCAGCCGCGGGGGATCCCTCCCGCGGCTGCCGTGTGTTCATCGCTGGCCCCCTCATACCACACACAAGGAGGTGGACGATGAAGGCGATCGTTGTGACGGACCAGGCTGCGGGAATGGCCGGGATGAAGCTGGTGGAGCGGCCCGAGCCGCAGGCAGCGATAAACGACGTCGTCGTTCAGGTTCATGCATCGGGATTCGTCGGGACCGAGCTGGGTTGGCCTTCGACCTGGACCGATCGCCTCGGCCGTGACCGAACACCGTCGATCCCCGGGCACGAGCTGGCCGGAGTGGTCACTGCTCTGGGCTATGGCACGACGGGGCTGTCGGTGGGACAGCGGGTGTTCGGCCTCGCGGACTGGTATCGCGACGGCACTCTGGCCGGGTACGCGGCCGTTGAGGCACGGAACCTCGCGCCGTTGCCGGGCGACGTCGACTTCACGGTGGGAGCGAGCCTGCCGATCTCGGGCCTGACCGCGTGGCAGGGACTGTTCGTGCACGGCCGCCTCCAGGCGGGACAGAGCGTTATCGCACACGGCGCGGCGGGCGCAGTTGGGTCGATGGTGACGCAACTCGCACGATTGGCTGGCGCCTACGTCATCGGCACCGGACGCGCCGCCGACCGTCAGACGGTGCACGACTTCGGCGCGAAGCAGTTCGTCGACCTGCAGAACGACGCCCTGGAAGACGTCGGCGGCGTCGATCTGGTGATCGATCTCATCGGCGGCGACATCGGGAAGCGATCCGCGCGCCTGGTGCGAGCCGGAGGAACGCTGGTGTCCATCGTCGGGCCGTCCGAGGCACGACCCGCCGACGGCCTGGCGGTCGACTTCGTTGTCGAGTCCGATCGTGCCCAACTGAGTGAGGTCGTCCAGCGGGTGCGAGACGGACGGCTGCGCACGAACATCGGCACCATCGCGACCCTCGACGATGCCGTCGCCGCCTTCAACCGAACCGAGCGACGCCCGGGGAAGACGATCATCTGCGTTCGTCCATGAGCGACGCCCGCCCTGAGGGCCGCTCCCTGCTGCGGTTCACGTCTGGGTCGCGACCGCGGGACTGCAGCAGGGGGCGTGCTTTCAACATGCGTCAGGCCGCTAACCTTCTCCTCAGTGGACAACCTTCACTCCTCGGACGAGGAACCTCGACATGCTGCTGCCATCGCCCGGTCGCATGCGACGCATCTCCCGACCGCCGAGTGCGTCGCAGTAAAGCGCGCGCCGCCCCGAGCGTCGATCCGGCTGGCGCGCCGATGCCTCCGATGCGCGTTTCGTCGACCACCAGTCACGACGTCACAGCTTCGCGTTCGCGCTCCGGCCCGGGGACGCGCCCGGGCACGGCGGCGAGAATCGCCTGGGCCAGCGTGCCCGCCAGTGCCATGGCGGCGAGTCCCATCAGGAGGTGAATCACCCGAACGATCCAGTGCATCGGCCCGATGAGCACGGTGGCCTGCCGGATCCCGAACGCCGGCAGCGCCAGACCCCACAGGAGCGCGAACAAGGCGAGCCCCCGGTGCGTTCGGGCGATGAGGGCCAGCACGGCGACCGTCCAGAGCGCCAACACGATTGCGGCGCCGCCGATGATGTGGAGCGGAACGCAGGTGTAGGCGTGGCCGGTCCAGAAGAGGGCACCCAGCACGAGTTGCAAAGTGCCGGCGAGGCGCACGATCCAGTTACTGATGCTTGCAGTGGCTCGCATAGGTCGATCGGGGTTGGGGGTGTCACATCGCCGCGTACTCGCGGGTCATCCCCATGACACACCACGCGGCCAACATGTGACGGAGGGGCAGGTGAGCGGCGAACGCGATCGGATCGGCAGCCAGTTCGAGGAGCACCGAAGCCATCTGCGGGACGTGGCCTACCGCGTGCTCGGCTCCGCGAGCGACGCCGACGATGCCGTGCAGGAGGCGTGGTTGCGTGTCAGCCGGGCGGGGACGGGCGACGTGCTGAATCTCCGAGGCTGGCTGACGACCGTTGTCGCCCGGATCAGCCTCAACATGCTCCGCGCGCGGAACATCCGTCGTGAGGCGCCGATCGACACGGACGAGTTCGTCCCGGCGATCCCGGGCGTGGGGGCTGACGCCGAGGAGGAAGCGGTCCTTGCCGATTCGGTCGGGCTCGCGCTTCTGGTCGTGCTCGAGCGTCTGACGCCCGCGGAGCGTCTCGCGTTCGTGCTGCACGACATGTTCGACCTGCCGTTCGAGGAGATCGCGCCCCTCGTCGGGCGCTCACCCGCCGCAGCTCGTCAACTGGCGAGTCGTGCTCGCCGGCGTGTGCGAGGAGCCGGGATGGCTGGCGATGCCGATCTCCATCGGCGCAGACAAGCCGTGGAAGCGTTTCTGTCCGCCTCGCGACAGGGCGATTTCGGCGCGCTCCTCACGTTGCTGGATCCGAACGTCGTGGTCTGCATCGAGGACGTGCGCGGGCACCCCGGCGGGCGACGGGAGCTCCGCGGGGTGGAGGCGGTGCTCGAGCGGGCACGCGATTTCGCTCGCGCCGCGCGGTTCTGCCGACTCGCGCTGCTGAACGGCAGCCCCGGTCTGGTGATGGCGCCGCACGGGCAGCTCATGCGGGCGCTCGTGTTCACGTTCGCCGGCCCCAAGGTGATGAGCATCGAGGTGATCGCGGACCCGGCGCACCTGCGTCGGCTGGACATTTCCGTCCTCGAGCCCGGCGCCTTCTGAGACGCCCGGCCCGTCACATTCGCGCGTGCTCGCTTGTCATCACGACGGGAGCTCGGCGCAGACGCAAGACACGATGCCGAACCGCGGGCTAGACGCCGCGTGCCTTCGATCCGCCACCCTGCTCTCGCGCGCGCAACGCAGGCGCTCGATCCGGGCGTGGAGCGCTTCGACGCTTCGATGATCCAAACCGGAGGAACTGGAATGTCCGACGATATCGCGGCCGCGAACAAAACACTCGTCCGCCGCTTCTACAAGGAGGTCTACGGCGACTGGAACATGGCGCTGGTAGACGAGGTGGTGTCACCCCGGTTCACATCCCACGACTGGCCCGAGGGGAGCCCGACCGGTCCACGGGGGTTCGGGGCGTTCTATTCAGCGATACGCACCGCGCTGCCCGATGCCCGATATGAAGTGGACGATCTGGTTGCTGAAGATGACAAGGTCGTGGTGCGGTGGAGACTGCTCGGGACCCACCAGGGCGACTTTCGCGGCATCGCTCCCACCGGCCGGGCGATCGCGCTCAAGGGGATCGCAATCTACCGGGTGGACGGCGGCAAGCTGATGGAGCGATGGGTCGTAACCGACCTGCACGGCCTGCTGGAGGAGATCCGCGAGCCCTCCGCACTCTAGTGTCACAAGGGGCGAGGGCCGGACCAGCGGCTGTAACCGTCCGTCGCACCGCTACCCGATCGTTGCACCTGACAACGGAGCTGGTTGCGCCGCGCTTCGCGCGGCGCTCTTATTTTGTTCCCTTGCAGTGGATCGCCGTCCGTTTCAGGCGGAGAGCCGCCGTACCACCTCTCGCGCGCCTTTCCGGTACATGTGAGGCACACCAGCTCGCCCGCCACACGGATAGGTGCGCAGGGCGTCGCGGCCTGACCATCGGCTGCAGGGGATGCGGGGCCGTCCATGTTTCTCGCGGAGGCGAGGCTTGCGCGCCGGCCCCGCACCCCTGACCCTTCGCGCGTTAGGCCGACAATTGAACGGTTTCCTTTTCAGGTACTGGTGAATGGCGTCGCGTCATCCTTGACCGATGGTTGTTGCAAGGTTATTGGTCCAGATCCGACCGTCGCTGGCGCACCTGAGATTGGGAGAGCCGATGGAAACCGTTGCCCACCCCGCAGGTGTCGCACGCACCGACGAGCAGCTCGCCCACGTGCGGAAAGCTGTCGCCGAGCTCGACCTGAGGTTGGTGAAGAAGAAGGTGGCGAGTGAAACGGACTGGAGCGAGGAGAAGGTCAATCACCTGGCATCGGTCTATCGGCGATTTCTCTTCCTCTGCTACAAACACCCCGGGGTGACGGTTGCCACCCGGGATGTCGACGCTTTCTGGCACCGTCACATCCTCGACACCCGGAAGTACGCGGCCGACTGTCAGGAGATGTTCGGGTTCTTCCTGCACCACGACCCGCACGCTCTGCATCGAGATCCTGATCTGACCAGGTCCGTGCTGGATGACCGGTTCAGGGAGACTCATCGCCTGTATGAGATGGAGTTCGGCGAGAAGTCGTTCGACGTCTACAAGGCACAGTGCGATGACTGTGTTCCGGATTACGACGACATGGGGTCTGAGTCGCGCCCGTGATTCGGGTCTCGGTCAGTGAAGAGCGAGAGAAGCCCCCGCCGGCTCCCGGTGCGGGGGCTTCTGACGTCGAGTGCCCAGGCTTCTGCTTATCTACCTGGATGCAAGAGACGCAATGACCGTCGATTCGTACGACTATGATGCGAACTGCCGCCACTGGCCTGACGTCGTTGGTCAATTCCCGGTGGGCACGCTCGAGTTCGAGGTCATCGACACGCTTCGCAATTCTCAGTACGCACCGGAGCCGACCGTTACCCGCCGCCTGTACGTGAGGGCGTGGTATCCGGCGGGTGACGTAGCCGGCTATCCCCGCCGGCCATACTTCACGACGGCCGAGATCGACACGGTCCCGGTCATGTCTCTCCAGCTGCTTCGGCAACCGCCCGACGCGTTCCGTAACGCGGTCCGGCTCCTCACCAATGCCTGCGCCGGGGCGCCGCCGGCGACGGGCAGGTTTCCGGTCGCCGTGTTCAACCATGGATACCTGTCGTACCCTGCCCAGCACACCGCCCTGTTCGAGCACCTCGCCGCGAACGGATACGTGGTTCTCGGTGTGGGCCACCCGTGGGAGAGTGGTGGAATCGTCTATCCGAACGGCGACCGTGTTCTCGGATCGCCACGCATTCTCGAAGACATGATGCAGATCGGCCAGGCCCTGGGCGCGATGGCCGCCTACGCCGCCCCGACATTGACCGCCCAGCTCGGAGCCTTGCGCGAATACATCCGGGTGTTGCGCACCACCTCGGCGGGGCGGCTCGCCCCCGTCTGGCGCGACGACGTCTACTTCGTGCTCGACCGGCTCGAGGAGAATGCAGTTCCAGCCGCTGCCCCGGTGTCGAGGATCATCGATCACGAGCGCCGGGCGTACATGGGCAAATCCTTCGGCGCCTACATCGCGGGAATGCTGGGGCAGGGTGACCCGCGGGCCCGCGGCGTAGTGCACCTCGACGGCGGCGTCTGGTCCTACGAGTTGGTCGACAGCGAGCTCCGCACACCATTCCTGACACTGGGCTCCGATCTCTGGGAAGATTTTCGGAGCATGCCGGAGATGCCTCGCGGCATGGACCCCAGCGTCCGCGAGCCCCTGAGCCCACAAACGCCGACGGGGTCGGACCTCGCGTACGAGTTGCTTGCCCGGGCCGGCCTTCGCTCCGACGGATACCGATTCCTCGTACCGGGCATTCGGCACAGTGGCGTTTCAGATCTGCCCGAACTGTCAGGCGTTCCGGTGCTGCGTGGGAAGTTGGGAACGGAGGCTGCGCTCGCGACGTTCACCGCGGTTCAGAACGCCCTGGTGGGAGGGTTCCTCTATCGCCACGTGAAGGACGCACCATCGGATTTCCCAGCTCGCGCACGGGCCACGCATCCTGACCTGATCGTGCAGGACTTGAGCTGGCTTCGGGAACGAGCGCGAGCGGAGTTGCATTAAACGGTACTCGCGCCAGCGGCCTGGCAAATCGGCTGCAGGGGATGCGGGCCGTCCATGTTTTCGCCGACGATAGTCTCGCGCGCTTCTGACCCTTCGGGTGTCAGGCGGCGCACCACCCGTCCCGCTACCAGCCAACCACCAACGCACCGCATGTCCAGACTGCGCGTCCACAGCTTCGGCATGTCGCTCGACGGGTTCAGCGCCGGCCCCGACCAGAGCCTCCAGCACCCCCTCGGCGTCCACGGCCCGGAGTTGATGCAGTGGTTCTTCCCCACGCGCACGTGGCGCGAGATGCAGGGCCAGCCCGGGGGCGAAACCGGGATCGACGACGAGATCGCCCGGCGCGGGTTCGGGAGCTTCGGCGCCTGGATCCTGGGCCGCAACATGTTCGGCCCCGTGCGCGGGCCGTGGCCCGACGAGAGCTGGCGGGGCTGGTGGGGCGACGAGCCGCCGTACCACGTCCCCACCTTCGTGCTGACGCACCACCCCCGCCCGCCACTCGAGATGGCCGGCGGCACCGTGTTCCACTTCGTCACCGGCGGCATCCACGCCGCGCTGGAGCAGGCGACCGCGGCGGCGGCCGGCCGCGACATCCGGCTCGGCGGCGGGGTGGCCACCGTCCGGCAGTACCTGCAGGCGGGGCTGGTCGACGAGCTGCACCTCGCGGTCCGGCCGGTGCTCCTGGGGGCAGGGGAACACCTGCTGGGCGGCATCGATCTGCGCGCGCTGGGCTACGAGTGCGCGGAGACCGTCGCCGGCGAGCGCGCAACCCACGTCTTCGTCCGCCGGCGTCCGTGACCGCGCCGCGGCGTCCAGCCCGGCCGGTCGCCCGTCACCCGTCGCCCGTCGCCGCCTGACAAGCGGCTGCAGGGGATGCGGGGCCGTCCATGTTTTTCGGCGGACGCAAGCCTTGCGGCCAGCCCCGTACGCTGACCGTGGTGTTGTCATCCGCCACGTGCGGCGAGTACGGGCATCACCAGTGAAGTGAAGCGAGGAAGGGAAGGATATGACGGTCAAACGGATGGACAACGTCCTCATCGTTGTCGACGATCTCGAAGCCACCAAGGCGTTCTTCATCGAACTGGGTCTCAGGCTCGAGGGCGAGACGACAGTCGAGGGGCCTTTGGTCGGGCGCTTGATCGGGCTCGAGGATGTCCGGGCCACCCTCGCGATGATGCGGACTCCCGATGGGCAGGGCATCGAGCTGGACAAGTTCCACACGCCCGACGCGATCAGGTTTGGTCCCGTGGACGCGCCGGTGAACACGCTGGGCATCCGCCGCATCATGTTCTCCGTCAATGATATCGACGCTGTCGTCGCGCGCATGCGCACCCACGGAGCCGAGCTCATTGGCGAAATGCAGTACGGGGACACGTACCGGCTGGCCTACCTCCGCGGGCCTGAGGGCATCATCGTCGGGCTGGCCGAGCAGCTTGGCTGAGGCGTGCCCGGCGTATAACCATGCGCTGCAGCGAACCCGGCCATCGCGTCACGGTTGCAATCCACGCTTCCCGCGGGCCAGGTCGCTGCTGAGCTTGGGTCTTGCGCGCCAGCCCCGCCCCCTGACCTTTGGGGCGTAGGCCGCTGGACAAACATCGCGGCAGCCGCAGGTGATCCATCCCGCGGCGGCGTGTGTTGGACCGCTCGACCGCGGAACTGCGGCAGGGGCGTGCTCTCAACGTGCGTCAGGTCGGTCCAGCGAAGAGAAAGGGAGGTGTTGCACTGATGTGGTCAACGTTGATCGTGCTGTCCGCTCTCGCAGGGGTGGTCTGCGGCTGGATCCTCCCGGGGCGCCGCACGGTCGCCTGGGGTGGCGCTGTCCCGTGGCTCGGGGTGCTCGCCTGGCTGCTTTATAACGAGTATCTCGTTCCCTACTCAGGCGGTGGGGCATCGATGTGGCCCATCGCCCAACTCGTCGCGGGCTCGGTGGCGGCCGCCGTGGGCATGCTCGCGGCAGCCGTCGCCCGCGCGGCCAGAGTGAAGCTGCAGACCCCCGCGCGGCAGTAAAGTCGCCTCGCAGCCCGACGAATCGTTGCAGCTGGCAAACGCGCGCAGCTCTCGCCGGGCCCTTCCAGGCACCGACCCTCGGGCATCGCACGCCAACGACTGATACGAACGTGACAAGGAGACCCTCATGTCCGAAGCTGGCGCACCCACCCTGCCCGGGTCGGCGTGTGGACGGGAGCATTCGCCGCTCACCTCGCCGATGCTGGACGATCCGCGGCCGTTCTATGCGCGCGCCCGCCGCGATGAGCCCGTGTTCTGGAGCGAATCGCTGGGGCTGTGGGTGGTGACCCGGTACGAGGACGTCTGCGCCGTGGCGAAGAACGCGGCGAGGTTCTCGTCCGCCGATTCGATCCAGCCGAAGCCCAGCACCGCTCCGCCTCCGCCGGAGCTGCTCGCCGAGCTCGTCCAGGGCTTTCCGCTGCTCCCGAGCCTGGTGACCAGCGATCCGCCCGACCACACCCATGCGCGGGCCCTCGTCGTCAGGGCCCTCTCGCTCCGCCGGCTGGCCGCGTTCGAGCCGATCCTCCGCGAGATCGCCGAGGGGCTCGTGGACAGGTTCGCCGCGCGCGGCCGGGTGGAGCTGGTGGAGGCGTTCGCCATCGCCCTGCCGGGGAACTTCATCATCGACCTGCTCGGCCTGCCGAAGGAGGACCTCGCGCGGGTCAACGACTGGACGACCGACAGCACCGAGATCTTCGCCATGCAGAAGCCGCTCGCGCAGCTCGTCGAGCACGCGCGCGGCTTCGTGGCGTACCAGCATTACCTCGCCGGGGCCATCGAGGAGCGGCGTGCGAGGCCGCGGGACGACGCGCTCTCCGACATCGTCACCGGCGCGGACGCGCTCGACCGGCCGTTCGGGATGCCGGAGCTGATCAACATGCTCCTGCAGGTGATCTTTGCGGGATACGAGACCACGGCCGGCCTCATCGCGGCCGGCGCCCTCCAGCTCGCGCTCGATCCGGAGCTCTTCGCGGCGGCAAAGCGGGACCCGGCGATCATCCCGCCGCTCATCGAAGAGGTGCTCCGCACGGCCTCGCCGATCCACGCCATGTACCGCACCGCGAACGAGGACGTGGAGCTCGGCGGCGTGCGCATCCGCAAAGGCGACCGCCTGCAGATCGCGTACATCTCGGCGAACCACGACGAGCGCAGGTTCGACGATCCGCTTCGCTTCGACATTCACCGCACGACGCCGCACCTCGCGTTCGGGCACGGGATCCACTACTGCATCGGCGCCCCGCTCGCACGGCTCGAGGGCCGCATCGCGCTGGAGGTGCTGACGCGGCGCCTGCCGGGCCTGCGCCTGGTCCCGGATCAGAAGCTCTGCTACTTCCCGAGCGCCACCGCTCGGCGCCCCGAATCGCTGGAGCTGGAGTGGGCCGCTCCATGACCGGATTGCGGCCGCCCGAGCGCGTGCCGCCGGCCCGACGGGCACAGGATGGTCGATCGGAATCGCGTGCAGCGGCCCGGACCCTTTCGAATCATCAATGCGATGAAACGCACGTGGACGATCATCGGCGTCCGTGACGTTCCGGAGAGCTGCGGGTGGTACCAGTCGCTCCTCGGCCAGCCGGAGACGCCGCCTGCGCATGACCACTTCGGGCAGATCGTGGATACGGACGGGACCGTGCTGCTCTGCCTCCACCAGTGGGGCGCGCACGAGCATCCGTCGCTGACGAGCCCGGAGCACGCGTTGCCCGGCAACGGCCTCCTCCTGTTCTTCCGCGTCGACGACTACGACGAGGTGCTGGACAGGGCCCACGCTCTCGCCGCGCGATTCGAGGAGGAGCCCCACGTGAACCCGAACACCGCAACGAGGGAGTTCTCGCTCCGGGACCCGGACGGATACTACGTTACGATCAGCGCCATCTCCGCGGCCTGATACCAAATCCGGGGGGAGGAATCAGTGCTTCTCGCCGAATCACGTGCTGCGGCAACGATAGTTCCTTCGGCCTGCAACGTCTTGTGCAGACGTGGGTTACAGTGTGGACAGCCTGAATGGAGAGTACACGAACTGGCCCTCCTCACCGGCGACTGAAGTCGCAGCAACAACCACGGGAAGCCTCGCAAACTGCGCGAGGCTGTTCGGCTGAGTCCGCGGCATCGGCGCTCACAACCGATCTCTTTTCATCCTCCTTGGACGCGCAGCGCGGGGACGACACAAGATGACGTCGGGTTGATGCGGTGATACCGGATCTCGCAATCACCTGTGCATTCCAAACGCACAGAGAGACGTCATCCTGAGGCCGACCACACCGTCGTTGCCCTCGCAGGAGCGGTTGCAGGCCGAAGGATCCATAAGCGAGGTCGCACGTGCGCTGCCGGATTGCACGATCGATCTCCGAATGCGGGTATGAGAATGCACGAACTGAATTCCCGGATTCGGTATGACTTCACGCGGTGATGGTGGAATGAGGAGGGGGCGCCTTTCACGTGGAAGGCGCCCCCTCACGTCGGGAATCCTCCCCGGCGGCCTATCAGGGATAGACGTCGATTTCCTTCTCGTTGTCGTTCTCGTTGGATTCCTGGATGACCAGGAATTCGTCCGCCTTGGCGTAATAGCTGTGGATGGCGCCGTTGTTGTCGCCCAGAGGCGCGCTGGTCACGTAGGTGCACCAGCCCGCGGCCAGATTCGTGGTGTAGATGTCGTGGATGTCGTACGAGAGGTCGTACCAGTGTTCCAGGTACGTGGTGGATGCCGCCGCCCCCGTCGTGCCGTTGTTGCAGACGCGGATCCGCGCGGTGAGCACGCCGTTGGCGTCGCGGCGCGGCAGGATCTCCGAGATGTAGAGGTTCGGCAGTCCTGTGCCGGTCAGTGCCGGCCTGCTTCCCTCCGCGGAAACCGGATTGTTGCCGTCGCCGCCACAGCCGGCCAGACTCAGCGCCGCCGCGACGGTTGCCAGGAAGCGCTTCATCGCTCCTCCTCGTTGGACACATCTTTCCCGTACGCAGGGCGCGAACGGATCTCTATGGAAGGTATATTTTACGCCACAAAACTGTCAACCACACACCGCGTGGGTTCTGCACCCCATCACGCGCTTCCCATCATCGCACCTCGATCGGCGCCGTCCACCGGAATGGGCCCCACGCCATCGCAAGGGTCCCACGCCGCGCGTCGACCGCATCGATCGAGATGGTGAACTGCTCGACGGGCGGAGCCACCCTATCGGCGGTCATGGGCGCGCGGCCGAGGTCGTGCGCGGCATCGTACCGCGTGCCCCACTGGCCGGTCTGCCGGTTCACGATCAGCTCGGCGCCGCGGGCGTGCGGGATCGTCCACAGGGTGTACGTGCCCGCGCGGAGCCGCATCCCGGCGAGCGTGACCGGCGCCGACGTGGTGAATTGCGTGGCGGCGTTCGCTCCCGTGCGCCAGACGCGGTCGTACGGGACGACGTTGCCGAGCAGCACGCGCCCGCGCGCCAGCGGACGGCCGTAGTCGACGGTGAACGCGGCGGCGCCGATGCGGGCGCGCACCGTGTCGCGCACGCTCAGCTGCCGGAACCCGCCGCCCCTCGCCTCCAGCGCCTCGAACCGCGCGGCGACGGCCCCGACGTCGGGCGGCGACGCCAGGCGGCGCACGTCGACCAGGTACGTGGTCCGGGCGCCGGAGTAGCGCAGCATGCGGTACGCGGAGTCGAACGCCGCCTCGCCGGTGCCCGACAGCCAGTCGTGCGTGATCTCCGCCCGGCCGCCGGGCAGGAGCCGCACGACGCCGTGGTGCAGCGGGAAATCGTCGAACTCGCGGTCGATGTAGAACTGCCGCATCCGCACCGTGTCGCCGGCGGCGCGGTGCCCCGCCGCGGCGCGCCTGAGGGCGGCGGCGAAGTACAGCTCGTACAGGCTGTACATCTGCGGAACGTGCGCCATGGCCATGCCGCCCTGCGTGGCGAAGGCGCGCGTGGTCGTGCCCGTCCCGTCCCGCCTCGTGACGCGCACGGAACCCGCCGTCACCTCGGCGACCACGTGGCGCTCGCGCTGCGCGGCCGGCTCGCTGGGCGTGTGGATGTCCATCACGAGCCGCCGGATGGCGCCGCCGGGGCCCAGCTCGATCCGGGTGTGCCGCCGGCGCACGCGCGGGAACCGGTCGACCGCGTCGCTGGTGACGGTGTCGCCGCGGCGCGTCACGCTCTCGACCGAGACCGTGTCGCGACCGAGGCGTGCGACGAACCCGTACTGCTCCCCGGGCGCGGCGGGGCTGCACGCGAGGGCTGCGAGCGCGAGAAAGATGAAGCGTTTCATGGGGAGGGATGGCGGGAGATCGGCAACCCGGCGCGGTAGGCCGCGACGGCGAGGGGCCGTCACAGGATACGCGCCCGGCGGTGGCGCGTCACCGGGAATGTGGCCAGACGCATCCGCGGGTGACCAGACGCGCGGGCGGCGGGACGAGCGATGGACGGCGCCGATCCCGGCGAGATGCGGCGGCTCCCGGTGTCGCTGAATCCTTGTAGGGGACGCGGAGGCCGGGCATCTTATGCGTTTCGACCGACGGCCGCGCAAGCGGCCGGGCGCGCCTCCCGCAACGACACACGATTCGTGGATCCCGACGCCGCCGTTTCCCCGGCCGATCCGGCGCGAGGCGTGCTCCCGCTGCGCGAAACGGCTCGCCTGATCGTGATCGACGCCGCGGGCGCGATCCTGCTGGTCCGCTACCGCGACCATCGCACGAGCGGCCGGTGGTACTGGGCCACGCCCGGAGGCAAGGTGGAACCGGGCGAATCGCTGGAAGCGGCCGCCGCCCGCGAGCTGTGGGAGGAAACCGGGCTCCGGGCGGAGGTGGGGCCCATGCTCTGGCAGCGGCGCTTCGAGTGGGATTCACCGCAGGGATGGGTGGAGCAGACCGAATGCTTCTTCCTCGTGCGGATCGCCGAGGCATCACCGGGCGTTTGGAACTCGTCGCCGGAAGCCATCGAGGAACACCGGTGGTGGAGCCCGGCCGACCTGCAGGGCACATCCGAGACGGTCTATCCCGAGGGGCTGTTGGGCCAGATTTCCCGGCTACCGGGATCGGCCGTACGCCCGCCCGAGCCCTGACCGGCCGCGGCAGACGGGCCGCCGGCGTGCGTCGCGGCCCGTATCCTCGCCCTCGGATGGGATGCGAGAAACGCGACGACAGCAGGAGCGATTCCGATGACCGACACACTCGCCGATGCGGCCAACGCGGTCGCGATCAGGTCCGCCGTTCCGACCTTTCCCGTCGCCGATGTGGGCGCCACGATGCGCTGGTATGCGGACGAGCTCGGCTTCGCGACCGCCGGCACGTTTCCGGAACACGAGCCGTTCGCCTACGCGAGCATGCAGCGTGGCGGCGCGGAGATCATGCTGCTGCGGATGATGGATTATCAGAAGCCGGATCTCAGGACACTGCGGCCGGAAGGTCTGTGGGACGCGTATGTGCGGATGGACGGGGTGCGCGCCCTGTACGAGACACTCGAGTCCAGGCCCTTCATCCAGATGCCGCTCAGGCGTCAGCCGTACGGCGACTGGGAGTTCGAGGTGCGAGACCCGAACGGGTACGTGCTGGTGTTCGGAGGCGGAGAATAGCGTTCGCCAGCCGCCGCGATGGGATCACGCCCGTAGATGTCGAAGCCGCCCAGCCACGCGCTGTTTTCGCATGGACGACTGGTTCAGCACACTAGCCGCGGGTAGCGAGCTCCCGCCGGATGCGGCGCGCGAGCTCCGCGAGCACGGCTTCGTCGTGCTCCCCGGCCCGGTGCCGGCCGGGGAGATGGACCGGCTGGCGCGGGCATACGACACCGCGGCGGCGTCCGCGGCCGGCGACGACGTGAGGGTGGGCAGCACGACCACGCGCGTCACCGATTTCGTCAACCGCGGCGCCGAGTTCGATGGCATCTACGTGTTCCCGCCGCTCCTGGAGGCGTGCTGCCGCATCATCGGCCGGCCGTTCATGCTCAGCTCGATGCACGCGCGGACGCTGCGGCCGGGCTCCCCGGCGCAGGAGCTCCACGTGGACGTGCGGCGCGGCTCGGCCGACTGGCCGCTGGCCGGCTTCATCCTGATGGTCGACGAGTTCCGGCCCGACAACGGCGCCACCCGGTTCGTGCCGGGCTCGCACCGGTGGTCCGCCGCCCCGGACGACGTCATCCCCGACCCCGGGGCCGATTACGACGGCCAGGTGCTGGCCTGCGGGCCGGCGGGCTCCCTGCTCGTCTTCGACGGATCCGCGTGGCACGGCCATACGGGCAACACGTCGGACGGGCCGCGCCGCTCGCTCCAGGGGGCGTTCATCCCCCGCGGCGGACGCGCCGGGACCGACTTCGCGGCGCGCATGCGCCCCGATACGCGCGCCCGCCTGGGCCCACTCGCGCGCCATGTGCTCCAACTTTGACCGGCGTCACCGCTACACTCGCCGGCCGCAATCCCACGCAATCCGACGGTGCACATGCACAGGTACTTCGTCCGCCTGATCACGTTCATTGCCGCCTGCCTGGTGGGCGGCGCCTGCGCGGCGCAACCGGGCGCGCGCGCCGCCACGGGTCCTTCGGCGGGCGCGGGGGCGTGGAGCCCCGCGCTCGTCGACACGCTGGTGCGGCTGGGGCGCGAGGACCAGGACGGGCGCGCCGCCCTGGCGCAGGCGGCCGCCGCGGGCGACACGGCCACGCTCAAGCAGTCGCTGCGCGCGGACAGCGCCCGCTCGCTGTGGCTGCGCCGCGTGGTGCGGGAGCACGGCTGGCCCACGCGCGCGAGCATGCCCGACACCGCGGCCCACGTGGCGTGGCTGATCCTGCAGCACAGCCCGTTCTACGAGTGGCAGGGCGAGATGCTCCCCACGCTGGAGGAGCTGGCCGCGCGCGGAGAGCTGCCGCCGCCCGACCTGGCGCTGTTCACCGACCGCGTGCTCGTCCACCGCGGCCAGCCGCAGCGCTACGGAACGCAGTTCAACGTGACGGGGGGCCGGCTGGTGCCCGCCCCGATCGCCGATCTGCCCCGGCTCGACGCCCGGCGCGCCGCGGTAGGGCTGCCGCCGGTCGCCGACTACGTGCGGATGCTCGGCGAGATGTACGGACTTCCCGTCGTGTGGCCGCCCGCCCCGTGATGCTGAGCAGTTCGGCAGCCGCCATGCCCCGGCCGCTGCCGTGGTTTTCAGTCTTCTGCCCGCAAATGCGATTCACCGAGATGAGCTACTCGCGTGAGCCGCACGACACGACGTGGCCCAATCGACCACGTCTGGCCTAGAACCTGCCACAACGAGGGACAATGCAAGGCCATGATCTAATTGAGCGTATCGTAAACTATTGTGAAGCCCGCGAGGTAGACAAAGCTACACTTGCATGCCTTCGGCTCGCCCGCTCTGTGGGCGACACATATAATGTCATACTTTTCCTGCGTGAACTTTACCCCGACCAGAAACAACTTCATTCTGCTGTCTACGACGAGACTGTGCACCTCACAGACGAAGGACGGACTTTTGTATGGGAGAACTCAGGCAAACATTGGCTCGCCGAACGCACCTTGGATTTTGGTGTCGACTCGGACAATCCCGATAAGAACGTACTCGTAATGGGCGTGGGCGAACTCACACGCGAAGTTGAGCAACTCGAGCGCTCAATCGATGACCTTCGCTTACCCGAGGGCATGGGAGAGTTCGACCTTGCAGCATTCACTGATCGACATAGTGGCCTAAAAGGTGGAATGCGCCTTAAAATCCGTGCGTGTCACACGATTTTAGAGCGTGTCCGCACAAGATGCCTCTACTATGCACTGCGGATCGAAGGACAACTGAATTCTCAGCAGAAGACCTCCGATCTCGTCAGCAGTATCCAACAAGAAGTCCATAATTTTTACGCTACCAGATGTGAGCCGGCCTACCAGCGTATGCGAAAGGCAGCCGAATTGCTGCCTTCTTCCGACCCGGAGGATCACGCTCTTCTGCTCACAAGTATACGCAGAGCAGTAAATGCCGTGGCTGATTATCATTATCCGCCTTCTGGCGAACCAGTAGTCTGCTTGGACGGCAAATCACGCCAATTGGGTGAGGAACAGTACCTGAATCGGCTGGAGGAGTTTTGCCGCACTCGCTTCGGTGCAGACACATCCTCACGGCTTCTTCGCGCCGAGTTGGATCTCCTTTCAGTGTTGATCAGGAGGATCAACGAAGTTGCATCCAAAGGTGTCCACACGGACGTTACACATGCTGAAGCCCGGCAAGGGCTGCTGGGCTTATACATTTTTCTCTCTAACCTGATCATCAAGTTGGAACATGCCACCTAGACGGCCGGTGGTTGGCTGACCATTTCACGCCACCGATGTCGACGCCACGCTCCGCTGGTATGCGGACGAGCTCGGCTTCGAGATCGCTGGCCCAACGAGTGTAGCTGGTGTCCGGGGGGCGGAGAGTAGAGCGTCCCCCCTTCTCGCCGGAGGATGCGATGTGGAGGGTGATGGGATACGACACCTTCGCCCGCGAGGAGTACGTCGTGGGCGAGTACGCGACGCGCGCGCTGGCCCAGGCCGCCGTCGACGCGGCCGAGCGGAGGCAGGCCGGGTTCCAGGATGAGGCCCTGCGGGACCACGTCTGGATCGTCCCTCCCGAAGGCGACCCCGTCTCCTGAACCGCGGTCACCGCGCGAAAGCCGTGGTCCGGCGGAAGATCCGGCCCGAGCGGGGGCGAATCGCCCGGCCGGCTGCCCGCGAGAGCATCCTTCCGGGTGACGTCCCGATCAGTCGGATCAATCGGGTTTGGCGCTCGCCGTCTGGCTTCCCATGGGGCGGCAGACGCGCGTGACCCCCTCCGCCTCCTGGGGCGGGTCCCATTGGCCCAGGACCACGGTGAGCGGGACCTCGGCGCCATTGCGGCGGACCACGAACACGACCGTATCTCCCGCCAGGGCGGGCTGCGCCGGCGGGTTGCCGATCAGGTCCCGGCCGTCCTGGAGCACGACCACGTCGCCCGGCCTCATGCCGGCCGCTTCCGCCGGCGAGCCCGGCTGAACGGTTTCGACTGCGCCATAGCTCGGGAACACCACGGGCGGTCCGTTTTCACGCGCCAGCGTGAAGGACGAACTCTGGGACGTGGTTCCCCGGCACCCGGGCGGCCGTGAAGCGGCCGGCGCCGCCGCCTGCGCGGCCAGCGCCGCGGGCAGAAGCAGGGTCGCGAGCGTCAGGGCGAGAGGAGATGCGGGTGGGGAGAGTCGCATACGCCGATCCGGATGAGGGGAGAGTTGCGGGAGCCGCCGGTCGCGATGAAGATGACGGCGGCGGAACCGCGCCAACAACGATTGGGATGCCTCGGGCGCCGGTTTGGTTGGACCTGCGGGAAGATGGGTCCCGCCGGGAACTCACGGAAGTACGGCCGAAGCGCAGCCCGTGTGATATGCGTCGTGAATGCGCAGGCTCCCGGCGGAACTCGCATCGAGAGGCTTCGGGCCGGAGAGCAACCGGCTGAATTCAGGTGTGTGAAACGCGAAAACCGGGTCCGTCCAGAGAAGATGCTCGCTGGAAGGGATGTTTCCTCTCAAACCCGGAGGTGCTGATCATGGCCGAAGTCACCTATCCATGCTACCGGCAGAAAAAGGACAACAGTGGCCAGTGGTACTGGATCTACTACGCGGCGAACCGTGAGGCGATCGCTCGCAGTTCCGAAAGCTACGCCAACCGCGCGAACTGCGACCGCTCGATCACCATCATGCAGAGCTCATCGACTTCACCCGTCTTCTATTCGGACTGAGCAGCGGATGGAAGGGTCGCTCGCCGGTCGTTCGGGCTCCGGTCGGCGCTGCGGCTCCCCGGCCGAGCGACCCTTCTTGAGATCGCCATCCGGCGCGGCAATATTCGTCGCGTGAAAAAGACAATCCTCCTCTACGGCCTGCTGGGCGGGGTGCTGATCGCCGGGCTGAAGCTCATCGAGTACCGATACCTCGTGGTCGAGCACTCGGTGGAGGTCTACGGCGGCATCGTGGCGGCGCTCTTCGCGGGGCTCGGCATCTGGCTGGGGCTGAAGCTCACCCGCACGCGCGAAACCGTGGTCGTGCGCGAGGTGCCGGTGCCGGTCCGGGTCCCCGCGGAGCCGTTCGTGGCCGATGCGGAGCGCGTGCGGCAGCTCGGCATCACCCCGCGCGAGCTGGAGATCCTGCAGGCGATCGCGGCGGGGCTCAGCACGCGCGAGATCGCCGCGCGGCTGTTCGTGAGCGAGAACACGGTGAAGACGCACTCCAGCCGCCTGTTCGACAAGCTGGGCGCGCGGCGCCGGACGCAGGCCGTGCAGATCGCCAAGGAGGCGGGGCTCATCCCCTGAACGGGTGATTTTCGCCGGTCCGGGCCGAAATCACCCGTTCGGGTGACGCGGAATCCCGGCCGCCGCGCCCATGATTGCGGCGCGACGCAGGGAAACCGCCAACTGCTCCTGGAGAATGGATCGATGAAGAAGACCGTCTGGACCTTCGGGCTGATCTCGGGCGCCATCCTGTCGGCGATGATGCTGCTGACGATGCCGTTCGCGGACAGGATCGGCTTCGACCGCATGGAGATCATCGGCTACACGACGATGGTCCTCTCCTTCCTGCTGGTGTTCTTCGGCATCCGCTCGTACCGCGACAACGTGGCCGGCGGCACGGTCGGCTTCGGCCGGGCGCTGGCCGTGGGGGCGCTGATCGTCCTCGTCGCGTCGCTCTGCTACGTTGCCACCTGGGAGCTCATCGCCTCCAGGCTCGCGCCCGACTTCCTGGCCCGGTATCAGGCCCACGAGATCGAGCAGGTGAGGGCGAGCGGCGCCACCCCGGCCGAGGTCCAGCAGAAGCTCGCCGAGTTGCAGCGGTTCGCGAAGCTGTACCGGAACCCGGCCATCAACGCCGCGATGACCCTGCTGGAGCCGCTGCCGGTCGGGCTGGTGATGGCGCTGGTCTCCGCGGGAATCCTGAGCCGCAGGCGGCGGAGCACGGAAGAAGGTCTGGCGGCGGCGGTCGCGTGAAGAGGGACGGAAACGCCGGCGGCATCGACAAGGAGTTGCCAGAGTGACCGAACCGAGCAGCTCCGACGCTCCCGTCCTCGTCACGGGAGCCACCGGCCGCGTCGGGCGCGAGGTGGTCGCCCAATTGCTGGCCGCGGGCGTGCCGGTGCGCGCGCTCACGCGGCGGCCGGAGGCGGCGGGGCTGCCGGCGGGCGTGGAGGTCGTCGCGGGCGACCTCACCGTGCCCGGGTCGCTCGGCGCGGCGCTGCGGGGCGTCCGCTCGGTCTTCCTCGTCTGGACCGCGGCGCCGGACACCGCTCCCGCCGTGATCGAAGGCCTCGCGGCGCACGCTCCGCGCGTGGTCCTGCTCTCCTCGCCGCACCAGACGCCGCATCCGTTCTTCCAGCAGCCGAACCCGATGGCTGCTTTCCATGCCGGGCTCGAGCGCCTGATCGCGGCCGCCGGGCTGGCGTCCACCATCCTCCGGCCGGGGATGTTCGCGTCCAACGCGCGGCTCTGGTGGGCGGACCAGATCCGCGGCAACGGCGTGGTGCGCTGGCCCTACGCCGCGGCCGAGACGGCGCCGGTGGACGAGCGCGACATCGCGGCGGTGGCGGCGCGCGCGCTGTGCGACGACGCGCACGCGGGAGGAGACTACGTGCTCACCGGCCCCGAGCCGCTGAGCCAGGCCGCGCAGGTGAGCGCCATCGGCACCGCCATCGGCCGCCCGATCCGGTTCGAGGAGGTGTCGCCGGAAGAGTTCCGGCGCGAGATCATGCCGCATCCCGCCGCCGACATGCTGCTCGCCGCCTGGCGCGCGGCGCTGGGGCACCCGGCGTTCGTGACCTCCACCGTGGCCGGCATCACCGGATTGCCTGCGCGCACCTTCGCCCGGTGGGCCGCCGACCACGCCGGCGCGTTCCGCTGAGCGCCCGACGCTGGTGAGACATTTTGCTTGTCGCGCCCGCATCCCGGAGGTATGATGCGGGCGGACGAGAGTGGACGGCACCGTGCCGGTCCATCCCGGCCGGCGTGAGAAAGGTCACGGAGCCCTGGCCTTTCATCCCCCGGCCGCTCGTCTTCCCTCCCCTTGTCGGCTTGCCCGGCGTCCCTTCCTCGTGAGCCCGAGCCCCGGTCCGGCATCCCCCATTGGACCGCACGCTCGAGCCGCGCCGCAAGCCAATCCAGCCCAACGCGAAGGAACCCACCATGCGCCGCATCACCCGTTTCAAACGCATCCTCCTCCCGGTCGGCTCCGCCCTGCTGCTCTGCGCGTGGGGCCGCGCCGCCGCGCAGACGGTGAGCGCCGGAGGAAGCATCCTCTCCCAGCGGCACAACGACGGCCGGCTCTGGCAGTACACGGGCACCGCGTGCAGCGGAAACAGCTGCCCGGGGTGGCGGCTGCTGGACAACAACTCGAACACCACCGCCCTGGCCGGCGGCGGGATGCGGCTGTACCAGCTGCACGGGAACGGCCGCATCTGGCGGTACACCGGCTTCCCCTGCAGCGGAAACAGCTGCCCCGGCTGGCAGATGCTGGACAACAACCCCGCCACGGCCGGCATCGCGGTGGCCGGTGACGGAACGCCGTACCAGCGGCACCAGGACGGCAAGATCTGGCGGTTCACCGGCACGCCGTGCAGCGGCGAGAGCTGCCCCGGCTGGCGGATGCTGGACAACAACGCCGCCACCACGGCGATCGCCGCGGGGAGCACCCAGCTGTACCAGATGCACCAGGACGGCAAGATCTGGCGGTACACCGGCACGGCGTGCAGCGGCAGCAGCTGCCCGGGGTGGCAGATGCTGGACAACAACACGGAAACGTCGGGGATCGCGGCGGGCGGCGGCTCGCTGTACCAGATGCACCGCGGCGGCAAGATCTGGCAGTACACGGGCACGCCGTGCAGCGGCAGCAGCTGCCCCGGCTGGCGGATGCTGGACAACAACCCGGCCACCGCCTCCATCGCGGTGAACACCGACGGCCGGCTGTACCAGATGCACCGCGACGGCAAGATCTGGCGGTACACCGGCACGGCGTGCAGCGGCAACAGCTGCCCGGGGTGGCAGCTGATCGACAGCAACTCCGCCACGGCGTCCATCGTGGCCGGTGGCGGGCAGCTGTACCAGCTTCACCGCGACGGCCGGATCTGGCGATACACCGGCGTGCCGTGCTCCAGCGCGGGCTGCCCGGGCTGGCAGCTGCTGGACAACAACTCCGCCACCGCGGCGCTCACCAGCGGCACGGCGACGAAGTAATTCAGGCGAAGCAGCGTCGCGTCGATGTGAACGGCGACTGCACACACCTCGGCAGCCGTGGGAGAATCCTCCCGCGGCTGCCGAGCGTTTTCGCGCTTCCGTCACCCCGCCCAACCATTCGGCCGCGCCGCGTGACCCACAGCAGGACTCGATGTGTCTTCCGGCTGACGTGCCGGGCAGTAGAAAGCGCGCGATCCGGCTTCCTCACCGGCGGCTGAAGCCGCAGCAACAGCTACGGGAAGCCTCGCAGATTACGCGAACACGGCCGAACGCAGCAAGATGCACGGAAACGGCGTAATTACTAGGTGTGCGCGCGCAACCTGCACACGATCCCGAGCCGATCCGAGCATCTTGCAGTAACGACCGACAGCACAACAGACAGCAGGAGGTGAGACTACGAACATAGAAAAGCCAGCGGCGCGTCGGTTGATCCGGGCGCCCCTGGCTTCCACTTATTCAAGTTTGAGTTCTATACAACTTCGGCGAAATCCGTGTTCGCTCTCCCGGCCCTTGCACTTTCGGAGCTTACACCCGACCCGGAATGCTGCTCGACAGCGGGGATGTCATCGGCAGTTACCCTGACCGTTAGTACGCGTCTATGCTCCAGGCGCGATTGCTTGGAACCGCGCCGTTGCACCGTCGGAAACGCTTTGTTTTATGACGTAACCTGCGCCGTTAGCGAATAAATCTGGTAACTAACTGTTACTAATCGGTACTCTGACCTTCACCGTAATTTTCGCCGAGTTGTGAACTGTTACTCGGGGTCTTGTCCGGCATTGAGGTGCCTGGGAGGTCAAAGGGACTGATAGACAGTCGCTCAAAGTCTTGTAGGTCCGTTATTACCCGCAGGTCAGGAAGTTGTAGCTCGCTCAAGACCTCCGGCAGCGTCACCGCCGCCGATCGATTTGCCACACCGTCCTTGGGCTTCGCGACCACCCGGTAAGCGAAACTCACATTGCTGGTACCGCCCTGTTGCTCAGAGACTCGAAAACCTGTCGCATAGCGCTCCGCTACGAACAGGCCATTGGACTCCCCGTATGGAGTCAAAAAAATGTGGTAGCTGTTCACCTCGATGAGAGCAGTGAAGCCCGACTCCAATCGCACTTCCACATTACCGTCCACTAACTGTGACTCCCCCAAATCCTCGAACCAACGCTCTCGGCTCTCGATGGAGTAAAACTGTGTATGTGAACCATCGGGGTGAGGCACAGGTGCGCTTTTGATGCCGCCTATGATCGTGATGTCTCCCTCAACCGTCACCGGTCCTTTGAAGTGCCCCGCCAATCCAGTCGTACTCGAGCCGAAGACACCGGTTCCAGAAGTGCTCATTCCGACTATTCCGATCCCGGAAGTAGCTAGTCCAATTACACCAATACCCTGGTCAGTAATCCGATCCGTCGGAACTCCCTCACCAGAATCAGTCGTGCCGACGATGCCAATGCCTCGGTTAGTGTTTCCCCAAACACCAATTACCTCCGCACTGCTACCAAGGACCCCAACACTTTTGTCGTTTACACCGAGAACTCCCGCCGGGACGCCGGGAACTTGGAATGGGGCGTCTCCAAAGCCGAAGACGCCGGCCGAAGAAGTGCTCCTACCCATGACACCAGCTTGCCTCACGCTTTCACCGAAGACGCCAGGCGCAGATGTGCTTCTACCCGCCACGCCAGTCATCTGCTCGCAAACACCGAAGACCCCAGGAGCCCTGTTACTCCTGCTTCTGCCCACAACACCGGATTGCTTTGCGCTATCGCCGAAGACGCCGAATCCCGTAACGGCCTCCCCTGTGACGCCGATGCCGCTGTTAGCACTGCCGCGCACCCCCCCACTTGGCCCACCGCTCCTGCCCACCACGGCTTCCTTAAAATCGCTAGTGAAAAACCCGCCGATTCCAGACGTGCTCCTGCCTACCACGCCAATCCCAGAATCGCTATTGCCGACGAGGCCGTCCCCAGAATTGCTTTTGCCCTCAACGCCGGCCCCGGATCTACTAAATCCGGCGACTCCCGTCCCGGAATCGCTAGCACCCAAAACTCCGATACCGCTGCTAAGGTTAGTCGGCAACACGACTTCATTATGAATGTCGCGCCCGGCCCTTGGCACATGTCTGGGCGATACGCTATCGACACTTAGACCGACAACTCCAAAGCCTAGCCCACCTTCTGTCGCACCCACGATTCCGGTACCTACCGCAATCTTCCTGGCGTTTGGATTAGGGTTCTTGACCTGATTGATTCCAGCCATACCGAGAGCAATATCCTTCCCCACACCGAACACACCAAAGCCGCTAGACTCGTTCTCGCCGTGAACACCGGCTGTAGTAAACCCTCTCCCGAATACGCCATAATCGACTCCTACTCCACACACTCCCGTATTGCGTTCTGGCGTTTCTCTGCTGGTCCCGGGAGAAACATTGACGCATTCGCCGTAAACTCCGCAAACCGAACCCTGAACGTTTACTCCATAGGTTGAATCCGTTCCCACGCTGCCTGTCGAAAACGCGGCCCGGGGAAATCCTGCTCCCTCAAAGGCTGGGCCCGTTGCCGTGAATTGGTCAGTGTGCATACTTCTCTCCTTGTCGTTAACGTGGATTTCGTCGTTATGTCAGAGTCTGCGGTCGGAGCCGTTAACAATGGGTGGCGGATTCTCCGGCACGATTGCCTCCTCCGCTCTCCTGAACGAATTCCCCTAAGAACGAGAGCTACAGAAGGATGTCGACCAAGGCTCTGCTAGTTTGGAACGCATTTTGTGCTCCGCAGATTACGAAACTCATCGAAGCTCCCGTACAATGCACTACTTGCGTCTAAACTTGAATCCGGGTGATACAGGCCTTTGCCGCTCAACTGCGGCGGTATTGCCGCAAACACGGGACAATCTTGTCCCGTCTTCGTCACTGCTGGGATGGTTGATAAGCACCTAGGAAGCGACCCGGTATGACCCGCAAACCAGTGGGGCCGAATCCCCTTGGCTTGACCTGCGCACGTAGAGGGGCGAGCGTACGCGTTCAGCCAGCCCGGCGGGTAGCGAATCCGCGAGGGTTGCCATAATTCCGGGATGCGGCCTGAGTCAACCGACAGTAACAACCCGACAGCAGGCACCCGGCGCAACGCTAAGTACCTGCAAAGCACCCCACTTATGCAGACCGCGCGTAATCCCTCGCAAACTGCGCGAGGCTGTTCGGCTTGGACGATCGTGACTCATCCATCTCCCAGATCCCCCAAGGTACACACATGCTCGTCTCCACCGTGGTCGCGCTCCTTTTCGCCGCGTCTTTCCCGGTAGATGGAGCGCGGGGCGACCCGGCGGCCGCCGCGCGGGTGGTGGGGCACTGGGAGGGCGCGTTCTCGCGGCTCGGGTCGGTGCAGCGGGCGGAGATCGACCTGCGTCTGGAAGATGGGGCGCTCGCGGGGACGTTCCGCATCGGCGAGCTGGGGCTGGCGGGCGAGCCGCTGCGTGACGTGGAAGTCACCGATTCGACCGTCACCTTCGCGCTGCTCTACGGCCGCTTCGAGATGCGGATCGACTCGGCGGCGGAAGAGCTCACGGGGAGCAACCCGCGCTGGAACCCCGTCGTCGATCTCCACCTGAAGCGCGCGCTCCCGGAGATCGTGTACGACACGGAGACGGTGCGGGTGGGCGCCGCGGGTGCGACGATCGCCGGCATGCTGTACCTGCCGCGCCGGCGTGGTCCCGCGCCGCTCGTGGTCGTCGCCGGCGGGTCGGAGCAGACGACGCGGGCGCAGTGGGAGTACCGCTCGTGGGGCGACGTGCTGGCCCGGCACGGCATCGCGGCGTTCGTCTACGACCGCCGCGGCCACGGCGCGTCGACGGGGGATTCCGCGCACGCCGATCTCCGCGACGAGAGCGCCGACGTGGTGGCGATGGTCGACGCGCTGGCTCGCCGCCCGGACATCGACCGGCGGCGGATCGCGGTGCTGGGGACGAGCCGCGGGGGATGGGTCGCGCCGCTGGCGGCCGCCGCGTCGCGGGAGATCACCGTGCTGCTGCTGGAGTGCGCGCCCGCCGTGGGCGTGATCGAGCAGGAGCTGCAGCGCATCTCCCACGTGGAGCCGGACGATTCCGTCTCCGCGGGGGACATCGTCCAGGCGGCGGCGTACGAGCGGTTCTGGCTGGGCGCGGCGCGCGGCGGGGCGCCGTGGTCCGTCATCGACAGCGCCTCCGTGGCGGCGCGCGCGGCGAGGTGGCGCTCCATCGCCGTCATCCCCGACTCCGCGGCGGACGTGGCGTGGTGGGTACGGAACGACTTCGACCAGCAGGCGCTGCTGCGCCGGATCCACATCCCCGTCGTCGCGGTCTTCGGCGCCGAAGACCGCACCGTGCCGCTGGCGGAGAACCTGGAGCCGATGCGCGCGGCGCTGGCGGCGGGCGGGAACCGGGAGGTGACGATCCGCGTGATCCCCGAGGCCGGGCACGGGCTCTGGCTCTTCGGCAGGCTGCGCGGCGGCGAGTGGAAGTGGCCCGCGGCGTACTGGCGGTGGGCGCGCAAGGCACCCGGTGCCTTCGAAGCCGTCATCACGGCGATGGCGGACGGCGGCCCCACCTCCCACCGCGCCGGCGGGCTGCGTCAGAACGGACCGTGAGCCGCGCGTTCCGGTCATCCCAGCCGCACGCCTTCCCAACCCACCCGCGCGGAGCACGCACGTGACGAATCCCCCGATCCCCACGCCCAACCGTTCGATCCTCTCGCGAATCCTGGCAGCGGGGCTCGTGACCGGCGTCGTCGACGGGCTGTTCTCCAGCATCCTCGTCGTCGCGTTCTACCACGGCACCTTCGCGCGCCTGTGGCAGGGCGTCGCATCCGTGCTGCTCGGCCCGTCGGCGATGGAGGGCGGGACGCGCACGACGGTCATCGGCCTGCTGATGCACTCCGGCGTGGCGCTGGGGTGGTCGGCGGTGTTCGTCCTGCTTGCGGAACGGTCGGGATGGATCCGCGGGGTGCTCGGGTCGCGGTTCGGCGCGCTGAAGGTGGCTTCACTCTACGGGCCGTTCATCTGGCTGGTGATGTCGCTCGTCGTGATCCCCCTCCTGACGCATCGCCCGCCGAAGGTCGGGTTCCGCTGGTTCGTCCAGCTCCTCGGCCACATCCCCTTCGTCGCCCTGCCGATCGCGGTGCTGGCGGGGAGAGGTTCGGCGGAGCCCGTGCTGCAGCGGGACGAGGCGCCGACGCCTGTCTTCCAGTGATCGCCCCCCTCACCGGCGGCTGAAGCCGCAGCAACGACTACGGGAAGCCTCGCAAACCGCGCGAGGCTGTTCGTCGCGTGCACAACCGCGGGTGCGATGCGTCCGGCTTGCGGGCGGGTCCACGGGGCTCGATCTTCGGCGCCAGCCTCGCATCTTCCCGATCCTCGCCGCCCCGCCTTCCCGATGAGCCGCATCCTGCGCGCGTTCCTCTCCATCGCCGCCGTGGCCACGTTCGCGGGCGGGCTCGCCGCGCAGGGTGCGGCGCCGTCCGGGCCGCCGGCGCGCGCCGACCGCGTGCTGCAGGCGCGCTTGGAGGCGCTGGTGCGCGGGTTCCACGGCGACGTGGGCATCTACGCGCGCAGCCTGCGCACCGGAGCGACGGCGGAGATCCACGCGGACTCGGTGTTCCCCACCGCGAGCATGGTGAAGATCCCCATCCTGCTCACGCTGTTCGACCAGGCGGAGCGCGGCGTGGTGGACCTGGACGCGCGGGCGGCGTTCCCCGACACGCTGCACTACGCCTACGGCGAGGATACCGACGTGGTGGGCTACATGGCCCCGGGCGACACGCTTCCGGTGCGCGAGGTGGCGTTCCTGATGCTCACCGTGAGCGACAACTTCGCGGCGCTGTGGCTGCAGGGGCTGGTGGGCGGCGGCGCGGCCGTGAACGAGTGGCTGGCGGCGCACGGCTTCCGCGACACGCGCGTGAACTCTCGCACGCTCGGGCGCGAGGCGGCGCGCTCGGTGTACGGTTGGGGGCAGACCACGCCGCGCGAGATCGCGAGCGCGCTGGTGATGATCCGGCAGGGGCGAGCCGTCAGCCCGCGCGCCTCGGACGCCATGTACCGCCTGCTCACCGCCAGCTACTGGCGCCAGGAGGCGCTGTCGCAGCTGCCGTCCACGGTGCAGGCCGCGTCCAAGCAGGGCTTCGTGGACCGCTCGCGCTCCGAGGTGCTGCTGGTGAACGCGCCCGGCGGCGACTACGTGCTCGCCATCATCACGAAGAACCAGGCGGATACCAGCTACGCGCCGGACAACGAGGGATACCGGCTGATCCGCGCCGTCTCCCGCGCCGTCTACCAGCATTTCAACCCGCGCGACCCTTGGAGGCCGCTGCCGTAGAAACTCGAGGCGACATCGTGGCGACGTCCATCCCAGTTCGATCAGAGGAATCGACTGATCATGCGTGCTGAATTCCTCGGTGACTCATACGACTTGGTCAAGCGCTTTTGGGTTCAGGGGCTGGGCACCATCGCGCCCCTTTACTCGCACCCGAATTTCGTGCCTCCAGGAATGCGGTTCGCCTACACCGCGGCTACGACGATTCCGGTGCTGGAGCCCGAGAATCTTCCAAATACGCAATTTGGCCTTCTGCTCGATCCGGACACCGGGATCACATTGAGCACGAATGTTAAGAGATCCCACGCATCGCTTGCTTTAATCGTTGAGATCATCGGCAAGTACCATCCTGCTTACATGATCTGCTTCGATCAGAGCTTCCATCGCAAGCACGAGTTGTCACGGCCTGAGCAGATGAGGAAGAAACAGGCATATCTGCATGAACATGGCGTTCCCTCGTTCTACTACAAATCGCACGCGCCTTTTCTGTTCGCAGCATTGGGAGATGAACCTCTCCTTGATGTAAAAGCGCGCTTGATATCGCTGGGAATTCCGGCGGAGCGCCTCGTATCCGAGATGCTGCTTGGGAGAACGGCGTGAGCGGCCTCACGCAACGTGACAAGCTAGGCTCGATCGCTACGGAACCCGACTTGCCGGGGGATGCGCCGCGCGGGAGATTCCCGCGCGGCGCGATCGTTTGCGCGCTTGATCCGACCCCGCTGGCAGAGGCTGATGGAACGCAGACGCATCGACGTACCGCCGCCGACGGTTCCCGGCTTCCGCCCCGTTCCGTTCACGGGGGTGATCTACGTGATGGCCGAGGCCACCAAGCGCGGCTACGCCTACGGCCACCCCGACTGGTGCAACCTGGGCCAGGGGCAGCCCGAGACCGGCCCCCTGCACGGCGCGCCCGACCGGCTGTGCGAGGTCGCCATCACCCCGGCGGACCAGGAGTACGCGCCGGTGCAGGGGATCCCGGAGCTGCGCGCCGCCGTGGCCGAGCTGTACAACCAGCTGTACCGGCAGGGAAAACCGGCGCAGTACACGGCCGACAACGTGTGCATCTGCGGCGGCGGGCGGATGTCGCTCACCCGCACCGTGGCGGCGCTGGGTGAGATCAACCTGGGGCACTTCCTCCCCGACTACACCGCGTACGAGGAGCTGCTCGACATCTTCCGCCTCTTCACCGCCATCCCCATCCTGCTGGAGGGGACGGACGGCTACCGCTTCGACGTGGGGCGGCTGGAGCGCGAGATCACCGGCCGCGGCCTTTCCGCCCTGCTCCTTTCCAACCCCGCCAACCCCACGGGGCGCACCATCCGCGGGCTGGAGCTGGCCGGCTGGGTGGAGGCGGCGCGGCGGCTGGACTGCACCCTGCTGCTGGACGAGTTCTACTCGCACTATGCCTGGAACGCCACGCCCGACGAGGAGGGGCTCGTCTCCGCCGCGCGCTTCGTGGAGGACGTGGACGCCGACCCGGTGGTGATCCTGGACGGGCTGACCAAGAACTGGCGCTACCCCGGCTGGCGGACTACCTGGGTGGTGGGGCCGCGCTCGGTGATCGATGCGGTGACCAGCTCCGGCTCGTTCCTGGACGGCGGCGGGAGCCGGCCGCTGCAGCGCGCCGCCATCCCCCTTCTGGACGCCGGGCACGTGCGCCGCGAGACGGCCGCGATCCGCGAGGCGTTCCTGCGCAAGCGCCGCATCCTGGTGGACGGGCTGCGCCAGGCGGGGATGCGGCTGGACCTGGAGCCCGAGGGCACCTTCTACGTCTGGGCCGACCTGTCCGGCCTCCCCGCCCCGCTGCGCGACGGGATGGACTTCTTCCGCGCGGCCATCGAGGAGAAGGTGATCTGCGTTCCCGGCGAGTTCTTCGACATCAACCCGGGAAAGCGGCGCAGCGGCCGGCCGTCGCGCTTCCGCAGCTACGCGCGCTTCTCCTTCGGCCCCGACGAGGCGGCCGTCACCGAGGGCGTGCGGCGGCTGGTGGAGATGGTGCGCCGCGCGCGCTGACCGGCGCCTGCCCGTCGGAAGATGCCGCCGCCGGGATGATGACGCGGCGCCGCGGCCGTATCTCCTCCGCCAACCCTAACCGAGGATTTCCATGAGCGAACGCGCGCTGGCGAACGCGGGTGTCCGGTTCCCGCCGCCCCTCCTGTTCGTCGCCGGGCTGGCGCTGGCGGCCCTCCTCGATCGCCTCCGGCCGGCCCCGCTCTGGCACGGCGGCGGCCGGCCGGTCGCGTTCCTCGTGGCCGCGGCGGTGCTGCTGGGCGCCGGCGCGGTGTGGATGGCGTGGGGGCTGATCACCTTCCGGCGCGCACGCACGGCGGTGATCCCCAACCGGCCGGCCTCGAGCCTGGTCACCGGCGGACCCTACCGGTTCGGACGGAACCCCATGTACCTGGGGATGACCACGGCGTACTGCGGGGCCACGCTGTGGCTGGACTCCGCGTGGGCGATCGTGATGCTCCCCATCGTGATCGACCTGCTCCACCGCCTCGTCATCCGCCGCGAAGAGGCGTACCTGGCCGATGCCTTCGGCGCGGAGTACGAGCGCTACCGCGGGCGCGTCGGCCGCTGGCTTTCCCTCTCCGCGCCACCGCCGCGGGCGCCGTAACGGCTGCCCGCCAAGACCGCATCTGGCAATCACCTGTGCATGACAAACGCATAGACGTCATCCTGAGTCGAACACCGCGCTTCGCGCGACCACGATGGATGAAAGGGGAGGCGTCCTCCAGAGCGGAACGGCTGCCGAGCCGAACAGCCTCGCGCAGTTTGCGAGGCTTCCCGTAGTTGTTGCTGCGACTTTAGTCGCCGGTGAGGGGCAAGGCCGCGAACTTTCTATTCAGGCCGGCCACACCGTCTTTGCCCAGCACGAGGGTTTGCAGGCCGAAGGATCTATAGGCGAGGTCGCACGTGCGCTGCCGGATTGCACGATCAATCCCCGAATTCGGTATAAGACCGCCTCGCCTTCACGAGGCGATCGTGACGGAAATTCTCGAGGGATATCCCGGCGGACGTGCTGAACGGCCACAGATCCTTCGGCCTGCAGCCGGTTGCGCGGAAGCAGGTTCCAGCGTGGCCGGCCTCAGGATGACGTCATACGGGGGTCCTGCGACGATTATTCATTCTGACGCGAGCTGCCCCTGCCGTTCAGAGAGTCGGGAAAGGGCGGCGGTGCACCATCTCCTTGTCCGATCACCCCGTGGACTTTACCGTAGGCTTCCGCAGGTTCTGTATCCCCCCACACGCGAGGTGAGTCATGCCCAAGTACTTGATCGAGCGCGAGATTCCCGGCGCCGGCGACCTTTCGCCCGAGCAGCTGCAGGCCATCTCGCAGACGTCGTGCGGCGTGCTGCAGGGGATGGGACCGCAGATCCAGTGGGTGCAGAGCTACGTGACGGGCGACAAGATCACCTGCGTCTACATCGCCCCGAACGAGGAGATGGTGCGGGAGCACGCGCGGCAGGGCGGCTTCCCGGCCAACCGCGTGTCCGAGATCCGCACGATCATCGATCCCACCACGGCGGAGCCGGCTCACGCGGCCGCCGCGGGCTCGTAGCCGCGGGACTCGGCTCCCGGGGACACCCGCACGGGCGACTGAAGTCGCAGCGTCGCAGCAACAACCACGGGAAGCCTCGCAAACCGCGCGAGGCTGTTCGGCCTGGAAGCCAGCTTCGGCTGCGGAGGACGGGCCTCCCTTTGCCGGTCGATTCATCGAAGGCGCACCCCGTCCACCCACGGCCGATGAGCGCGATGCTGCAGATGAAGAAGATCTACATCGCGGCGGCGGGCGTACGAGGGAGAGTCGTGACGTGACGCCCAACCAGCGGACGGTACGGAAGTACATGGACGCGTTCGGCCGGTCCGATCGCCCGGAGATCCTGTCGTGCCTGACCGGCGACGTGGAGTGGGTGATCCCCGGCCACGTGCACCTGCACGGCAAGGAAGCGTTCGACGGGGAGATCGAGAACCCCGCGTTCGCAGGGCGCCCCACGATCCACGTCACGCGGATGGTGGAGGAGGGCGACGTGGTCGTGGCGGAGGGCACCGTGCGCTGCGCGATGCGGGACGGGGGGATGCTGAACGCCGTGTTCTGCGACGTGTTCGTGATGCGGGACGCGCTGATCCGGCACCTGACGTCGTACGTGGTGCCGGTGCCGGAGTAGCGGCGGCGATGGGCACGCTGCGGCTCGTCGCCTGGGACGCCGCCTGGCCGGAGCGCTTCGCCGCGGAGGCGGCGCGGGTGCGCGGCGCGCTGGGCGAGCGGGCCGCGGCCATCGAGCACGTGGGGAGCACCGCCGTGCCGGGGCTGGCCGGGAAGCCGGTGCTGGACCTGGCCGTCGCGGTGGCCGGCGAGCCCGCCGCGGACGAGTGCATCGCGCCGCTGCAGGCGCTCGGCTACGAGTACCGCGGCGCGTACGGCGACGACCCTCGCCGCCGCTACTACGTGCGCGACGAGGACGGCCGCCGCGTGGCGCACATCCACCTCTACATCCTCCCCGCCCGCGCGTGGGACGAGAAGCTCGCCTTCCGCGACGCGCTGCGGGCGGACCCGGCGCTCGCCGCGGCCTACCAGGCCGAGAAGTGGCGGGTGGCCGAGGAGGTCGCCTGGGACAAGGCCGCGTACTCCGTGGCCAAGGGAGCGTTCGTCGAGGCCGTGCTCGCCCGGCTCCGCGCGGAGGGCCGGCTTGCTCCCGCGGCGCCCCGCTGACGCATTCCCGAACGGATCCGGAGGGTTGCGATGCGGCTCGAAGCCCGGACGCGCGCGGCGTTCCTCGCGCTGGTGACGGTGCAGGCGCTGCACTCGGCCGAGGAGTACGCCTTCCGGCTGTACGACGTGTTCCCGCCCGCGCGCTTCGTGAGCGGGCTGGTCTCCGGCGACCCGCAGCGCGGCTTCGCCATCTTCAACCTGGCGCTCGTCGCGTTCGGCTTCGGGTGCTGGCTGGTCCCGGTGCGCCGCGGCTGGCCCTCCGCCATCCCCCTGGCGTGGCTGTGGGTGGGGATCGAGATGCTGAACGGCGTCGGGCACCCGGCGTGGTCGCTCGCCCGCGGCGGCTACACGCCGGGGGTGGCGACGGCGCTGGTGCTGCTGCCGCTCGCGCTGCTGCTGGCGTGGCGCCTCGTCTCCGATCCGGTGACGTCCTCCCCGTCCACGAAGCGAACGTTGTGACTGCGGGCGAGATCGGCTAGAATCACTCCTCCCGGGTAAATCTCCACCTCCCGAAACCGAGGTTGCGCAATGAAGTACATCGTTCTGATCTACAACGACCCAGACCTGCTCGGCGCGGTGCCGCAGGGCGAGCAGGACGCCATGCTGCGCGGCTGCTTCGCGCACGTCGACCACCTGAGCCGCGACGGCCACCCGGTCGAGTCGCGCATGCTGGCCGAGGCGAACACGGCCAAGTCGATCCGCGTCCGCGACGGGCGGGTGACCACGGTGGACGGGCCGTTCGCGGAGGCCAAGGAGGTGCTCGGCGGCTTCAACCTGATCGAGGCCGAGAACATGGACGAGGCGGTGCGCATCGCCTCGGAGTTCCCGTGGGCGCGCACCGGGTGCGTGGAGGTGCGCGCGGTGCAGGACCTGGACGCGGTGCGCCAGCGCGTGGGCGCCCCGGCCGCGCCGGAGCGCGCGACGGCGGGCGCCGCGGCCTGACGGATCGCGGCTGAAGTCTCCGAGGCCGCGGCGCGGAAAGGGCCCGGCCTCGTCCCCGATCCCGGCGAAGCGCGCCTGCGGCTTTCCTGAGCGCAGGCGCGCTTCATCCCCCCCAACGCGGAGCGCCGCGATGAGCACTTCCGCTCCCCCGCGTGTCGATTGCGAGCAGAGCCACGCCGGCCTGGCCGTGGGTGACGTGCTCGCGGCCGCGGACTTCTATACCCGCAATCTCGGCTTCACCCTCGCGTTTACCTGGGGCGAGCCGCCCACGTTCGCGGGGGTGAAGCTGGACCGGGTGCAGATCTTTCTGCAGCAGGGCACGCCCAATCCCGACGGCAGCTCCGTCTACTTCATGGTGGGCGACGCGGACGCGCTGTTCGAGTTCCAGCGCGCCAACGGCGTCGACGTCGTCACCGAGCCGGGCGACCGCGAGTACGGCATCCGCGACTACACGGTGCGCGACCTGTACGGCTACGCTCTCACCTTCGGGCATCCCCTGTTCAACGACGGCCCGCCGATCCCCATCGAGCGGGTGGACGTGCCCGTGCGGCTGGAGAAGCGGCTGGCCGCGCTGCTGCAGGACCTGGCGCGGCACAAGCGGATGAGCGTGGACAGCTGCCTGGAGGAGATCCTGCTGCACACCAGCGAGCCGCTCGGCGACGGCGTGGCCAGCCCGCACACCCGCGGCCAGCTGGCGTACATCCAGGAGCTCAAGAAGAAGCACGGCATCGACTACGACTCGCACGGCAGCTACCGCTTCGTGGAGGAGTGACGGGCGATGTCCCGCGCCGGGCGATGTCCCCTGCCGGGCGATGTCCCCTGCCGGGCGATGTCCCGCGCCGGACGAGGGACGCCGCCCGGGATGGGTGTGGCCTGCATCGTTCGTCGCGGCTGAAGCTTCGGTGGGGCGGATGCGCTCTCGGGGTACGGGGCGTTTCCTCCGCACCGCGCCGCCCTCTCCCCGCGCCTTAGAGCGCTCGCCCTCTCCCGTACCGGGCGAGGGGGGCTGTCCGGCATCGGCGCGGCCTGCAACCTCTGGCCGTGCCGATGCTTCGGCGTGGCGGTGGCGCGTCCCCCACGCTGAGTTCTCCCCTCCCCTGCGGAGCGGGGGAGGGGGCCAGCCGGGCGGGCAGGATGCAGTCATTCAGCGCAGATCTCGTCAAGCTACCTCTCCCGGTACGGGAGAGGTGGACGGCCTAAGCCGGCCGGAGAGGGCGCGATGTAGCGGAACCAAGCCGCCGCCAGTCGCCCGCGCTCCCCCTCTTGAATCACCCTTGAATACCCGCCCCACTTGCACCCATTGACCTGCCTGTTATCTTGGAGACGTCGATAGGGTAGGGGGGTATCCTAAATCTCTGGATCGGGGACGATGGAGACGCAGAACGAAGAGCGCCACGCCACACACGTGGAGCCCGAGCTGAAGGAGCAGGCGCTCGCGCGGCTGAAGAAGATCGAGGGGCAGATCCGCGGCCTGCAGCGGATGGTGGAGGACGAGCGCTACTGCGGCGAGGTGCTGGTGCAGGTGGCCTCGGTGCACGAGGCGCTGCGCGGCGTGGGCAAGCTGCTGATGCGCAACCACCTGTCGCACTGCATCGCCGGCGCGCTGAACTCCGGCGACGAGCGCGACCGCGAGCAGGCGTACACCGAGGTGCTGGACCTGATGTACAAGCACGCCCGCTGAAGGAGGGGCGACCGATGGATACGAAGACGAAGGCGATCGACCCCGTGTGCGGCATGACGGTAGATCCCGAGACGGCCGCGGGACATAGCGACTTCGGCGGCCGGACGTACTGGTTCTGCTCCACCGGCTGCAAGCGCGCGTTCGATGCCGATCCCGCGAAGTACAGCGACGGCAGGGGACAGGGAACAGCGCACGCTCAGCCGCTGGTGCAGCTGGGGATGGGCGGCGCGCGGAAGACGGAGCCCGCGGCGGAGCGTCCGGCCACGCAGCCGGTCGTGCAGCTCTCCATGGGCCGGCCGAAGGTGGCGGAGCCCGCGGCGGTGGACGGACCCGCGGAGCGTATCGACCTGCCCATCACGGGAATGAGCTGCGCGGCGTGCGCGCGCCGCATCGAGGCCGGGCTGGGGAAGGCGCCGGGGGTGCGCCGCGCGGGCGTCAACCTCGCCACTTCGCGCGCCACGGTGGAGTACGATCCCGAGCGGACCGGCGTGCGCGACCTGATGCGCGTCGTGGAGGACGTCGGCTACGGCACCGCGGGGACGGCGCGCGCCGACTTCGTGGTGGACGACTCCGCGCGCCCGGCCGGCTCGTCGCAGCCGCTGGAGAAGCATCTGCGGCGGGTGCGCGGCGTGGTGGCGGCGGACTTCAACCTCTCCACCATGGAGGTGCGCGTCGAGTACCTCCCCGGCGCGGCGGACGTGCCCGCGCTGCGCCACGCCATCGAGGAGCTGGGCTACGTGGTCCGCGACGTTCCCGGCGGCCAGGGCGCGGCGGGCGTGGAGGATTCGCTGGAGGCGGCGCACGCGGCCGAGTACGCGGAGCTGCGCCGCAAGTTCTGGATCGCCGCCATCCTCGCCCTTCCCGTGCTGGTGATGGCGATGAGCCACGGGCGCGTCCGCTGGCTGGAGTTCCCCGGCGCGGTGTGGGTGCAGCTCGCGCTCACCACACCGGTCGTGCTGTACTGCGGCGCGCAGTTCTTCCGCGGCGCGTGGGCGGCCTTCCGGCACCGCGCGGCGGACATGAACACGCTCATCGCCGTCGGCACCGGCACGGCGTACGTGTACTCGCTCGCCGCGACCTTCTTCCCCCGCTTCTTCCTCGCCGCCCACAACGGGATGGGGGGGATGGAGATGCGGCCGCCGGTCTACTACGAGGCCGCCGCCGTCATCACCGCGCTGCTGCTGATGGGGCGGATGCTGGAGTCGCGGGCGAAGGGGCGCACGTCCGACGCCATCCGCCGGCTGATGGGTCTGCAGGCGAAGACCGCGCGCGTCGTCCGGGGCGGCGCGGAAACCGACATCCCCGTCGAGGAGGTCGTCGCCGGCGACGTGGTCATCGTCCGCCCGGGCGAGAAGATCCCCGTGGACGGCGTGGTGACGGAGGGCGCCTCGGCGGTGGACGAGTCGATGCTCACCGGCGAGAGCATCCCCGCCGAGAAGGCGGCGGGCGACGAGGTGTTCGGCGCCACCATCAACCGCACCGGCTCGTTCCGCTTCCGCGCGACCAAGGTGGGAAAGGACACGGCGCTGCAGCAGATCGTCCGCCTGGTGCAGGACGCGCAGGGGCAGAAGGCGCCCATCGCGCGGCTGGCGGACGTCATCAGCGGCATCTTCACCCCGGTGGTCATCTGCATCGCCATCGCCACCTTCGTGGCCTGGTTCGTGGCGGCGCCGCCGGAAACGCGCTTCACCCTGGCGCTGGTGAACTTCGTCTCCGTGCTCATCATCGCCTGCCCCTGCGCGCTGGGGCTCGCCACGCCGACCGCGATCATGGTGGGCACCGGCAAGGGCGCGGAGAACGGTGTGCTGATCAAGGGCGGCGAGAGCCTGGAGACGGCGCACCGGCTGGACACCATCGTCCTGGACAAGACGGGGACGCTCACCGCCGGCCGCCCCGAGCTGACCGACGTGGTCCCCGCCGACGGCTTCGCGGAGGACGAGCTGCTGCGCATCGTGGCTAGCGCCGAGCGCGGGAGCGAGCACCCCGTCGGCGAGGCCGTCGTCCGCGGCGCGCAGTCGCGCGGCATCGCGCTCGCCGACGCGACCGGCTTCCGCGCGGAGGCGGGGCACGGCATCGAGGCCACGGTGGAGGGGCGCGCCGTCCTGGTCGGCAACGCGCGGCTGCTGCGCGGGCGGGGGATCGAGATCGGCGACGCGGAGGAGCGCGCGTCGACGCTGGCGGAAGCCGGGAAGACGCCGACCTTCGCGGCGGTCGGCGGGCGCTACGCGGGGATCGTGGCCGTCGCGGACACGCTGAAGCCGGAGTCGGCCGAGGCGGTGCGGGCGCTCAAGGGGATGGGGCTGCAGGTGGTGATGATCACCGGGGACAACCGCCGCACCGCCGATGCCGTCGCCCGGCAGGCGGGGATCGAGCGCGTGCTGGCCGAGGTGCTGCCCGACGGCAAGGCGCGCGAGGTGAAGCGGCTGCAGGACGAGGAGCATCGCCGCGTGGCGATGGTGGGCGACGGGATCAACGACGCCCCGGCGCTGGCGCAGGCCGACGTGGGCATCGCCATCGGCACGGGGACCGACGTGGCCATCGAGGCCAGCGACGTCACCCTCATCCGCGGCGACCTGCGCGGCGTGGTGACCGCCATCGCCCTCTCCCGCGCCACCATCCGCACGGTCAGGCAGAACCTGTTCTGGGCGTTCGTCTACAACGTGATCGGCATCCCCATCGCCGCCGGCGCGCTGTATCCGCTCACCGGCTGGCTGCTGAGCCCGGTCATCGCCAGCGCCGCGATGTCGCTCTCCAGCGTCAGCGTGGTCACCAACTCGCTGCGGCTGCGGCGCTTCCGGCCGCCCGCCGCGTGAACGGCGGAGGCGCGGGGGGAAATTCATCTCCCCCCGCGCCTCCAAGCGATGCTACGACCTGCGCGTCAGGCGTTCACGATCGCCACCGGCAGGGTGGGAATCGTGTAGATGTACGTGGGATCGTAGTTCCAGTCCGCCAGGTGGCCGCCGTCGCCGCCGGAGGGGTTGAAGGCGCGGCTCACGGCGGTGAGCGAGAAGCTGTACGCGCCCTGCAGCGCGGCGCCGGGGAGCGCGAACTCGGCCGTCTGGATCACACTGTTGTCCGACGGGTTCTCGTACCAGTGCTGCGCGGTGTCGAGCGGCGAGATCAGCGAGAACGTTCCCCCGCCGCACCCGCCGCCGCCCACCGACACCGAGCGCAGGTGCTCGGCCTGCACGGTGTAGCTCACGCGGAACTCCAGGTTGGCCGGAACGCCGTTCACCACCGGGCGGGTGATGACGGGGCAGATGAGCTCCACCGGCGCGCTCCAGGCGCCGCCCGCCACGCGCCACCGCAGCTCGGTGAACTGCGCGGGGTTGGGCGCCGAGTTGTCGATGCGGAAGGCGGTGGGCGTGCCCGCCGACGAGGCGATCGGGTTCTTCGCGCCGTCCGCCACCTCCAGGCGCACGCCGTAGACGCCGTTCTGGAAGGCGCCGGTGTTCCACTCCAGCAGCAGGTTGGGCGGGAACCACCCGTCGCCGGTGGGGATCACCGGGTACCAGCCGTTGCCGTCGGCCACGGGCCAGTGCACCTGCAGCGCGTTGCCCACCACGCGGTACAGCGGCCAGGTGATGCCGGTGAAGGGCACCCACGGCCCCGCGTGGTTCACCTGGTAGAGGAGGCGGTAGAACTGCGCCCCCTGAACGTGGCTGCACCCGTACAGCTGCAGCGTGCCGCCGAACGGCGCCTCCGACAGCGGGTTGGGAAGCGGGTCCGCGAAGTCGCCCGACGGGTGGGGGCGGTTCGGGCGCCGCGCGAAGCCGGTGGCGCCGTCGTAGTACGGGTCCTCGGGGCTGGCCGGGTTCACCAGCGGCAGCAGCCCGGCGAACTGGATGGCGGGCGTGTCCTGGCAGGTGACCTCGGGCGTCTCGCACCCGCTGCCGGCGACGGCGATCTGCGAGGCGTACAGCGTCACCGGCGGGATGGCGCCCGAGTTCCAGCGGACGTCGAAGTAGCCCTCGGAGTAGATGGTCTCCTGGTCGCCGTCGCCGTCCACGTCCTGCGTGACGCGGAAGGTGATGTCGGGAACGTCGAAGATCACCTGCCACTCGGGGAAGAGCACCCAGCGGCAGCGCAGGAAGGGGCCGATGTAGCGCTGCGGATCGAAGGTCGACACGTGGTCGGGCTTCAGCCGCAGCTGGCTGGCCAGGTCCAGCGTGGCGAAGCCGTGCGACTCCTTCCCGTAGACCTCGCGCTCGACGCCCACGTCGTCGGTCTGCGCCACGGCCCTGCGCATGGCGCGCACGGTGGAGCGCGGAAGCGGCGGCGGCACGGGGCGGGTGAAGGCGGGCTGGTCCAGCAGCTGCCCCGCGGCGCGCGTGGACGCGCCGGCGCCCGCGCCCTGGTGCGCGGCGATGCGCCCGGCCACGGCGTGCCCCAGCACCTCCTGCGCGCGGCGCAGCGCCATCCCGCCGTCCTCCAGCAGGAGCGGGCCGGGGTCGGGCTCGGGGCGCGGCGGGCGGTGCGGCTCCACCTGCAGGCCGTCCAGCGCGTGCAGCAGGTCGCGCACGGTGGGGCGCACGAAGATGTCGGGGAAGCAGATGCGCTCGGCGCGCCAGCGCACGATCCAGTCGATCTCCCAGCGCGGGATGTTCACGCAGAAGTTGCCGCAGGCGTCGGTCACCGCCGTGGCGATCTCCTCGCGGTGGCAGTACAGCGGGAAGTGCCATCCCCACGGCGAGCTGCGGGGGAAGTACGAGACCAGGCCGCAGTCGGTGTCCTCCACGTGCACGGTGGCGAAGGGAACGGGGCGCTCCTCGCCGGTGGCCGGGTCCTTCTTCACCACCCGCCCGCAGACGCGGCGGAAGAAGAAGAGCTCGGGGTCGATCTCCCACTTGAACCGGTCCGACAGGTCGGCCACCGTGTTCCCCGCCAGCTCCTTGGCGGAGATGCCGCTGATGGCGGAGAGACGCCGGGCCTGCAGCTCGCCCAGCGGCCGCTTGTCGGGCGCGTGGCGGTGTTCGGTGAAGAGGTTGCGGATGTCCATGAAGTCCTCCGGTTGGAAGGGGCCGCGCGCCCGGGAAGAGCCGCGGTGGATGCGGAAGGAGAGGAGATGGCAGCCAGCGGCGAGGCCGCCGGCGCGCGCTCGGCTGAGGGCAGGGCTGCCGCGAGCGCGGTGGAGGGGGGTGGCAAGCGATGTTCCGGATGCCGCCCGGCGCGCCGGATCTGCCGCAAGTGCCTTGCAGAGGGGGTTTTGGGGAGATGGAGGGAAGTTGGCCGAAAGGTGCGCGGCCGTAGACGGGACGTCCCAGTTGTACCAGCGGTGTCGCACTTTTGAATGTTTTTTCCGCCTGCTACGGATGAAGGGAGATGCAAGCGATGGATACGACGGAAATCGCGGTGATCGCCGGCGGTGTGGCCGCGATCGTGGCCGTGCTGTGGTACTTCTTCGGCGAGCGGCAGGGGGTGGCCGCGACGACCACGGAGGCGGGGGTGCAGGAGGTGAGGATCACCGTGAAGGGCGGATACAGCCCCGACGTGGTGGTGGTGAAGCAGGGGCGCCCCGTGCGCCTGGACTTCTACCGCGACGAGACGGCCAGCTGCAGCGAGCAGGTCGTCTTCGGTGATTTCGGCATCGCCCGCGACCTCCCCGCGTTCCGTACCACGCCGGTGGAGTTCACGCCCCAGAAGCCCGGCGAGTTCACCTGGACCTGCGGGATGAACATGCTGCGCGGGAAGCTGGTGGTGGAGCCGGCTTGATACTACTCCGAACAAGTGACCGCGATGGGATCCCGCAGGTTTGCGTGGGGGAAAAATGCCACTGAAGTGGCGGCTACAACGGCACGCAGTCCGCCTTCGCGGACTCCATCCCGGTGCATGCGGCGCCACCGGTGCGTGACACGAACGCGGTGGATGAACGAACGGCGGCCGGGCGAATGCCCGGCCGCCGTTTGTCGTGATCGCGATTCACCAGCACCTGCGCCGCGCGGCAATGCCTCCGAATGCGCGGATGTGGAGTCCGCGAAGGCGGACTGCGTGCCGTTGTAGCCGCGAGTTCACTCGCATTTTGGGATCTTTCGGATCCCGCACCCGGCCGGTCCTGCGTCCCCCTCTCGCCTCAATCCCCCGCCATCTCCGCCATCCCCGCGACGGTCCGCACGCCCTTCGTTCGCGGCTGAGCCGGCTCGCTCACCGCCTTCGCGGCGCCGCGGAAGCGGTAGGCGAGCAGGCGCAGGCCCACGCTGACCACGAAGATGGTGCCGCCCTCGTGCGCGACCACGCCCAGCGGCAGCGGAATGCGCCCGAAGAGCGAGAGCGTGCCGACGATCACGATCACCCCCATCGCGAAGGTGAGGTTGAAGCGGATCGTTCCCGCGGCCTTCCGCGCCAGCCCCACCGCCCCGTCGATGCGCGACAGGTCGCTCTTCATCAGCACCAGGTCGGCGCTCTCCAGCGACACGTCGCTCCCCGACCCCATCGCGACGCCCAGGTCGGCGGCGGCGAGCGCGGGGGCGTCGTTCACGCCGTCGCCCACCATCGCCACGCGCCCCTCGCGGCGCAGGGTGGAGATGGCGTCCAGCTTGTGCTCCGGCAGCAGCTCCGCCATCACCTCGCCGATCCCCAGCTCCGCCGCGACGTGACGGGCTACGGCCTCGCGGTCGCCGGTGAGCATCACCACGCGCAGGCCGCGGGCGCGGAGCGCGCGCACCGCCGCGGCCGCCTCCGCGCGCGGCGTGTCGGCGACGCCCAGAAGGCCGACCACGCGCGCGCCGCGGCCGACCAGCACCGTCGTGATCCCCTCGTCCTCCAACCGGGCCAGCCGCCGCTCGGCATCCGCCGCCAGCGCGGCGCCCTCGGCGGCGGCCATGCGCCGGCTCCCCGCCCACACCGTCTCCCCCTCCAGCCGCCCGCGGATCCCCTGCCCGCGCACCGCGGCCACGTCGTCCAGCACGGGCGCATCTCCCGTCCACCCGCCCACGATGGCGCGGGCCACGGGGTGTTCGCTGTGGCGCTCCAGCCCGGCGGCCAGCGCCCGCAGCCCGTCTTCCCCTCCTTCGACGGGGATCGCCTCGACCAGGCGCATCCGCCCCTCGGTCAGCGTCCCCGTCTTGTCGAACGCCACGATGCGGGCGGCGGCCAGCGCCTCCAGCGCCGCGCCGCTCTTGAAGAGCGCGCCGTTGCGGGCGCCCGCCGCCATCGCCGCGAGCACGGCGGCCGGCGTGCTGATCACCACCGCGCAGGGGCTGGCCACCACCAGGAAGGTCATCGCCCGGTACCACGCCCCCGCCGTATCGACGCCGCCGGCGAGGTGCAGGGCCAGGAAGACGACGGGGACGGAGAGGAGGACGGCGATGGTGTACGGCCCCTCGAAGCGCGCCGCGAACTCCTCGGTGGGCCCGCGCGCGGCCTGCGCCTGCTCGACCAGGCGGACCAGCCGCGCGAGCGCGCTCTCCGACGCCGGCCGCTCGATGCGGGCGCGCACCACGCCCTCGCCGTTCAGCGTGCCGCCGAACACGCGGTCGCCCGGCGCCTTGTCGACGGGAACGGACTCGCCGGTGAGCGCGCTCTCGTCGGCCGAGGTGTAGCCGTCCGCCAGCGCCGCGTCGGCCGGGAAGCGCTCGCCGGGGCGCACGAGCACCAGGTGCCCCGGCGCCAGCGCCTCCAGCGGCACCCAGCGCTCGCATCCGTCCTCGCCGATCACCGTGGCCCCGGCAGGGTGCAGCTTCATCAGCGCGCGGATGGCGTTCTTCGTCCGGTCGAAGGCCCACCCCTGCAGCGCGTTGGAGAGCGAGAAGAGGAAGAGGAGGATGGCCCCGTCGCCCGCCTGACCGACGGACGCGGCGCCGAGCGCGGCCACCACCATCAGCAGGTCCACGTTCAGCTTGCGCTCGCCCACCAGCTCGTCGAACGCCGCCCTGGCCGAGGGCACGCCGCCGGAGAGGAAGGCCAGGCCGAAGAACGCCCAGTGCAGCCACGGGTGCCCCACGCCCTGCGCGGTGAACCCCGCCAGCACGCCGAAAAGCGTGACGCCCGCCAGCACGAACCCGCGCACCACGCGGTCGCTCCACCACCCCATCGGCCCGCCGCCGCCGTCCGGCTCGTCCATCCCGTTCCCCCGCGAAGAAGTGAGCGATCCCGCTAACAATAATGATTATCGATAGTGAGGCAATGCTCACGGTCCCTCGTCCATGCTCGCGGCCACTGACGCGCCGGGCGAGCGGGTGATCTCCACGCCGATGTGGGGATGAGTCCGGACGGATGAGAGAGACTGCCGGCCGACGCGGCCAGCCGGAAAAGGCGAATTGCGGCCGGGCCGGATCAAACGTTTCATTGACCGCTCCGTCCTGCCTCCTTAGCGTGCGCGAAGTGTTTCATACTTCATTTCTCTTTCGCGGAGGTATCCATGGAAGTCGCGACGGTCACCCGGGACGAGTTCGGAGGGCTCCCCGAGCCGCTGGTTCTCGCGCAGAAGTCCATCCACCTGCCCGAGGTCCAGGAGATGCTGAAGCGCCTTTCGGCGTACAACCTGGGCATCTGCATGCCGCACATGCACAACGACGAGACCGGCGGCTTCGAGGCGCTGCCGGACGACGTGGTGCAGGTGGAGGATGCGATGAAGGTCACGTTCCAGCCCCGCGCGCCCGCCTCGGCCGAGGAGTTCTTCCTCCCCGTGGGGTGGGTGTGGCGCGAGGGCGCGCGCGGCGTGGAGGAGATGTGCGCCGCGAAGTGCATCACGCGGCCGCCCGACACCATGCACTACAGCGACGGCAAGCGCGACTGAGCCGGCCGCGAAGCGAGAAACCGCACGGGCGGATGCCATCCGCCCGTGCGGCTTTTTCGCGTCCGGCGCCGAAGCCTCTGCGGAGAGAGGTCACGTCGCGGCGAGGATCACGGATAGGCGCAGACGTCGTCCAGCCAGAACTCCTGTCCGCCCACGATCAGCGACTTCACGGGGCCGCCGGAAAGCGTCACGGTGCCCTGCACGCCGCCGGGCACCCCCGCCCATACCGCCGCCGCGTTCACGCCGCCGATGGGCGTGGGCGGGGGCGTGAGCAGCGTCACCACCAGCGGCGAGCCGTTCACCGACAGGTTCTCGTAGCCGCCCAGGTGCAGGAAGTGGAACGTCACCTTGGTGGGGATGAAAGGCAGCCCCGTGAAGTTGAAGCCCGCGTTGATGTTGTTGGTGTGCCCCGTGTTCCCCGCGGCCAGCGTGAACGCCGCCGGCGCCGGCTCGATGCGCATCCAGTTGAAGCTGAACGCCCCGGTGCTCTGCAGGAACTTGTGGACCGAGACCGGGATCCCGTTCTCCACCCACACCACCGAGCCGGGCACGGTACCCACCGGCGCGCCGAAGAGGGCGCCCACCGGCGGCACGTTGAAGTTCACGCAGATCGGGGCGGCCGCCGCGGCGACCGCGCGCGCCGGCGCCGCGTCCGCGCCGGTGAGCGGCAGGTCCGCGCGCCCGCACGCGGCGAGCGAGGCGGCGGCGAGCATGGACAGCGAGAGGGTTCGTGCGCGCATGCGTTCCTCCGGTAGGAGAGGGTGGAACATCGCGGCCGGAGGGAAGCGGCCGCGCGGGGGAGTGCTTCTCCCGCGCCGCATCATGCGTGCCGTCAGGGCGCATTAGGTGCGATCCGCATCTGTCGCCGAACCCCGCTTCCGATGTCCCGCATCGCCTGCCAAGCCTGAAATCTCTTTCCTGTATGTAGATAATCAAGGTAGATACTGCGTCATGGGCACGGGCACCGTGGAGAGTCGCGCCTGCATGCGCATCTGCAGATTATGTCGTTAGCAGAAGATTCTGCCGCGTACGTCATCTCGCCGGCACGATGGGGTGAAGGGACGATACGCCGCATCGGGCACACTCCTCGCGGCGGATGACTTCCCCTGCGCCGGAGCGCCCGCCGTGCTCCCCACGCCGATCCGATCATCCCATCGCGTTTCCATCGCCCGCCACGGGAGTTCATCCGATGAGCACCGAAGCCGAAGCCGGCGCGGACCAGGCCGCCTCCGCCGCCCCGCCGCCGCACCCCTCCGCGCGCGAGGGGATGGGCGCCGTCCCGTACGCGGACGAGGGCGGCGGCGCGGGCGTGGCGTTCCGCGTCTGGGCGCCGCACGCGGACGGCGTCTCCGTCTCCGGCTCGTTCAACGGCAACGACCCCGGCGCCACCCCGCTCGCCCCGGAAGGCGACGGCTACTGGTCCGCCGACGTCTCCGGCGCGGGGCCGGGCGACGAGTACAAGTTCGCCATCCACGCCGGCGGCGAGACCACGCTGAAGCGCGACCCCTACGTGGCCGACATCGGGCTCACCGACCGCAGGTGCGTGGTGTACGATCCCGGCGCGTTCGACTGGGGAAGCGAGCCGTGGTTCACCCCCGCGTGGAACGAGCTGGTGATCTACGAGCTGCACGTGGGCACCTTCAACGACCCCCGGGCGGGCGGCGCGGCGGGGACCTTCGACAGCGTGCGCGCGCGGCTGCCGTACCTGCGCGACCTGGGCGCCAACTGCATCGAGCTGATGCCGTCGGTGGAGTTCGCGGGCGACTTCAGCTGGGGCTACAACCCCGGCGACATCTTCGCCATCGAGAGCGTGTACGGCGGCCCCGACGCGCTGAAGCGGCTGGTCCGCGCGGCGCACGAGCACGGCATCGCCGTCATCTTCGACGTGGTCTACAACCACTTCGGGCCCGGCGACCTGGACCTGTGGCGCTTCGACGGGTGGGCGCCGGCCGAGGGAAAGGGCGGCATCTACTTCTACAACGACGAGCGCTCCAGCACGCCGTGGGGCGACACGCGGCCGGACTACGGGCGCCCCGAGGTGCGCCGCTTCATCCGCGACAACGCGCTGCGCTGGCTGGAGGAGTTCCGCTTCGACGGGCTGCGCTGGGACGCCACCGCGTACATCCGCAACCTGCACGGCAACAACGACAGCCCCGCCAGCGACATCGCCGACGGGTGGAGGCTGATGCAGGAGATCAATGCCGAGACGGACGCGCGGCAGGGGTGGAAGCTGCACATCGCCGAGGACCTGCGCGGCAACGGCTGGGTGGTGCGCGCGCCGGAGCTGGGCGGCGCGGGGTTCGACACGCAGTGGGAGAGCGAGTTCGTGCACCCGGTGCGCCGCGCCGTCATCCAGCAGCACGACTGGCAGCGCAGCATGGACGAGGTGCGGAGGGCGATCGAGAACCGCTACGAGGGCGACGCCTTCAAGCGCGTCATCTACACCGAAAGCCACGACGAGGTGGCCAACGGGCACGCGCGGGTGCCCGAGGAGATCTGGCCGGGGAGCGCCGGAAGCTGGTACTCGCGGAAGCGGTCCACGCTGGCGGCGGCGCTCGTGTTCACCGCGCCGGGGATCCCCATGATCTTCCAGGGGCAGGAGATCCTGGAGGACCGCTGGTTCGCCGACGGCGACCCCATCGACTGGACGAAGCTGGAGACCTTCGCCGGGATCCACCGCCTGTACGGCGACCTGATGAAGCTGCGGCGCGACTGGTGGGACACCACGCGCGGCCTGCGCGGCCAGAACGTGCACGTGCACCACGTGAACGACGCCGACAAGGTCATCGCCTTCCACCGCTGGTCCAGCGGTGGGCCGGGGGACGACGTGGTGGTGGTGCTGAACTTCGCCGACCGCTCGTACGACGGCTACTGGCTGGGGATGCCGCGCGGCGGCGAGTGGAAGGTGCGCTTCAACAGCGACTGGACCGGCTACGGCGAGGACTTCCTCGGCACGCCCAGCAACGACACCCGGGCGGATGGCGCTCCGATGCACGGCATGCCCCACAGCGCCGCCGTCGGCATGGGACCGTACACAGCGGTGATCCTATCGCAGGACGAGTAGAAACGGAAACGGCGGAACGGCAGGGGTTCGGCGTGTTGGGCGCCGGGTGCGCGTCCGCAGGCCCTCGCGCCGCCCTCACCCCGCGCCGGAGGGCGCGACCCTCTCCCGTCCCGGGAGAGGGTGGCTATCCAGCATCCTCCCGCTCCCGCAACTCCTTAGCACGCAAGCGCTTGTGGGATCGCATAGATGCCGGTCCAGCTACCTCTCCCGGTACGGGAGAGGTGGACGGCCTTGGCCGGCCAGAGAGGGCGCGATGCGGCGGCAACGAGGCAAAGCCAATCCTCACGATGAGGCCTCCGCCTTCGCCTCCACCGGCAGCGTCACGGTGAAGGTGCTCCCCTGCCCCGGCTCGCTGCGCACCGCGATCTCGCCGCCCAGCAGCCGCACGAAGTCGCGCGAGAGGGCCAGGCCCAGCCCCGTTCCCCCTTCCCGGCGCGTCGTGGAGGGGTCCACCTGGAAGAAGGGCTCGAAGACGCGCGCCTGGTTCTCGGCGCTGATGCCGGGGCCGGTGTCCGTGACCTCGATCGTCGCGCGATCGCCCTCGCGGCGGGCGCGGACTGTGACGGCGCCGCGCTCGGTGAACTTGATCGCGTTCCCCAGCAGGTTGGTCAGCACCTGCCGCAGCAGCCCGCGGTCGGCCACGATCCGCCCCGCGCCCTCCGCCTCGATCTCCAGCGCCAGCTTCCTGGCGTCCGCCGCGCCGCGCATGGCCTCGCCGACGGACTCCACCAGCTCGCCCAGGTCGAACACCTCGGGCTGGGCGCGGCGGGTGCCCGCCTCCACGCGGGCCAGGTCCAGCACGCTGTCGATCAATTCCATCAGGTGGCGCCGCGAAACCTTCATGCGGCGGAGCGCGTCGCGCTGCAGCTCGGTCAGCGGACCGTAGATCCCTTCCTCCATCAGCCCCGCGTACCCTTCCAGCGCGTTCAGCGGCGTGCGCAGCTCGTGGCTCATCATGGCCAGGAACTCGCTCTTGGCGCGGCTGGCCGACTGCGCGCCCGCGTACAGCCGCGCGTTGCGCACCGCGAGCGCCGCCTGGTCGGCCAGCAGGGACACCACGCGCAGCGCCTCGCTTCCCAGCGGGCCGCGCTCGGGGCCGTTCACCACCGCCAAAATCCCCACCACCTCCTCGCCGCCGATGCGCATGGGCACCAGCACCGCGTGCTCGGCACCCACCGAGGCCAGCATCGCGCGGCTCGGCATCTCCTCCGGCAGCGCGGACACCGTAGTGGCGAGCGGCTCGCCCGCGGCGGCCACCGCCCACGTCACCGACACCCCGGCGGGCACGCTCACCCCGGCCAGCGGCGCCATCATCCCCACCGCCGCCATCACCTGCGTGCGCTCGCGGTTCTCGCCGGTGTACATGGTCAGCGCCGCGCCGTCGGCCCCGCTCAGCTCCCGCGCCGCCCCGGCGATGCGGTGCATCACCTCCCCCGGGTCCAGCGTGGACGTCAGCGCCTCGGCGGCGGCCAGGAGCGCGCGGTTCTCCTCGCCCCGGCGCCGCTCCTCGTCGTGCAGCCGCGCGTTGTGGATGGCCAGCGCCGCCGTGTCGGCCAGCCCCTCCAGCAGCCGCACGTCCTCGCCGGTGAACGGCGTCCCCCGGTCCACCACGGCAAGGACGCCCACCGGCGCGCCGAAGGCCCGCAGCGGCGCGACCGCCAGGTTGCGCAGCCCGCGCTCGCGCGCCACGGCCCGCATCGGGCTGGTCTCCGGGAGCTGCTCCAGGTCGTTGAACACCCGCGTACCGCCGCCGGAAAGCACCTCGCCCAGCACCATCCCCCGCGTGGCGAACACCCGCCCGTCCAGGTCGGCCAGCGCGCCCAGCGCGGGCGAGAGGCGCACCGTCTCCGCGCCGTGGGGAACGGCGAGCACCGCCGCGCGCGAGCCCAGCAGCTCCATGGCCGAGTGCGCCGCCAGGTCCAGCACGCGCCCGGGCTCCAGCTCGCTCACCAGCACCCGCCCGATCTCTCGCAGCGCCCGGCTCTCCTCGGCCCGCAGCGCCGTCTCGGAGGCGGCGTCCTCGGCCTCGCGGGTGCGCTCCAGCAGCGCTCGCTCCAGCGCCAGCCGGTCGGTCAGGTCGTAGAACACGGCCAGCGCACGGTCCACCCGCCCGGCGGCGTCGCGCAGCGGCACGCTGCTCACGCTCACGGTGCGCTCGCCGCCGTCGGCCGGCCGCAGCACGATCTCCACGTCGCGCGCGGGCTCGCCGCGCAGCGCCCGGGTGAGCGGGAGCTCGCCGGCGGGAAACGGCTCGCCGGTAAGGCGGAAGGTCTGCCAGCGCGCGGGGTACTCGACCAGCTCCCCGGCCGCCAGCTCGTCGGCCGGGCGCCCGCCCAGCGCCACCCCGGCGGGGTTGATGTAGGTGATGCGCCCCGTCGGCGCCTGGGCCACGATCACGCCCACGGGAAGGGTGTCGAGCACGTCGTACAGCGCCTTGCGCTCGGCCTCGGCGGCGCGGCGCCCCAGCACCTGCTCGGTGATCTCGACCACCAGCAGGAGAAGGTAGCGCGGCTTCTCGTCCGGCGCCGGGGCCAGCGGCTGCAGCGTCCAGCGGAAGAAGGTGGGCCCGCGCTCGAAGCCGGCGAACTCGAACTCGCTGATCTCGAACGGCTCGCCGCTGTCGCGCACCCCGCGGAAGATCTCGCCGATCCCCAAGGCCTCGAAGTCGGGGATGAACTCGTCCACGCGGTGGCCGATGATGGCGCCGGGGACGCGCCACGGCCCTTCCAGGAACTGGTGGTAGAAGGCGTTGGCCTCGCGCGCGGTGAAGGTCGCGGCCTCGAGCAGCACCATCCCCACGGGCGCGCCGGAGATGATGGCGGCCAGGCGCGCCTCGCGCTCCTCCAGCGACGCGCCGGCCTCGCGGAAGCGGCGCTCGGCGGCCTCGAGCTGCGCCTGCGCGGTCACGTTGCGCACGCGCACGCGCAGCTCGCCGGACTGCAGCGGCTCGGCCTCGACCTCCCACACGCGCCCGCGCCCGCGCTCGCCGTCCACGCGGAAGCAGACGGCGGCGCCGGTTTCCATGGCGTGGCGCAGCGTGCCGGCCGCGTCGCTGTGCTCCCAGCCGGGAAGCGCGTCCCAGAGCGTGGCCACCCGGTCCTCGCGGCCGATAAGCCGCAGGATGTCGAGCATCGACGCGTTCATGTAGCGGATGCGCCAGCTGGGCGAGAGCACGGCGATGCCGTCGCGCGCGCCGCCGAAGCTCGCCTCGTGCTCGCCGCGCCGCGCTTCGGGACTGGGGGTCACGGGGTGGATCGGGATGCCTGGGGACCGGGATCGGTTGCGGGTGCCGGATGATCGCGCACGGGCAGGGTTGGCGGCAAGAACGCGGCCATGTGGGGAGTACGAAAGTGCGAAAGTGCGAAAGTGCGGGAGTGCGGAAGTGCGGATGCGAGATGCCATCGGCGCGAGGCTCCGGCATTGTTGGATCTCACGCGGAGACGCGGAGACGCAGAGAACTCAACGCGGGCACGAACTCTTCCGCGTCTCCGCGTCTCCGCGTGAGATTCGGGAGAAACGGGGGAGGCACTTGCGCTCGGCCACGCGCCGCCGTTTCGTACTTCCGTACTCTCGTACTTTCGTACGTCCGTACTTCCCTTCCGATGAACGGCCTCCGCATCTCCCGCCCGCCGGACACCGCCGCAGTGCAGCATCCCGCCGATCCCGCGGGGCTGGGCTCGGGCGCCACCTTCGTCTCCGCCGGGGTGTCGGACTTCGCGCGCTGGTTCGCGCCGCTGAAGCCGGAGCTCGCGCGCTGGCGCTGGGTGCTGCACGCGGAGCCGGGCGTCTTCCGCTTTCCCGACGACTGGTACCGCGACTGGGACGAGGCGGCCGGCGCCTTCGCCAGCCTCGAGCTGCGCGCGGCCGCGCGGCTGGTGCTGGACGAGCGCGACGATTGGCGGCTGGTCGACGGGCGATACCTCGAACGCGTCGCCAACACACTGCTGGACGACTGGGCCGACTTCTTCGCGCTGAGCGAACCGGCGGACCGGCTGGACGGCTTCCTCGAGCGCTGGTGGGCCGCGGACACGCCCGAGGCCGCGCACGCGCTGATCGAGGAGACCTGCGCGCTCCACTTCTCCTGCGTCGACGGCGCCGTCTGGGAGGTGCACGCCGCCGACGACAAGGTGCTGGACGCCGTCCGCGGGCACGCCGCCGCCCTTCCCGGCGTCACGGTGACGGACAGCACCTTGATGCAGAGCCTGCGGAGGTACGAGCCGCACGGCTGATCTCCATCTTCTCCCCCGGTCCCGTGACGCGCTCGTTTCGCCGCGGAGAGGCAGTCGTCCTCACCTCGCCACTTGTCAGCATCCTCGGAAAACCTTGTCGCGCTTGACTGAAGTGCGCTTTCCGGGTAGAATCAAGTGATCAGCCTGAACGATTTCACGACTCGCCCGAATCACCTCATGCGCCTCACTCCTCCGCTGTCACGCCAGGGCATCGCCGAGGTCGTCGCGGAGCTCTCCGCCCCGCCTTCCGACACCCCGGAACGGAGAGCCACCTTCGCGCGAGCCCGCGCCGCGTCGTTCCTGGTGCGGCAGACATGGGTCCAGGTGATGAACCGCAGGCTGTAGCTCGCTTCCCCCGCACCGCTCGCGAACGCAGGAACCTCCGAGCCTCCCGCACCTTTCACTTCCGAAACCCGTGGCCGCCTCTCCCCGTACGGGCACGCCGAGGTGCAGGACCTACCACGTCGAGGACGAACGAGATGATGATCCAACGCGAAGCGCATTCACCGGGCGTGCTCGTCCGTGACTTTCTGCTGTTCGGGCTGAAGCTGCTGATCGACAGCCTGAAGGACATCCTGCTGGTGCAGGTCGCCATCCTGGCCTTCTGCGTCGACATGATCTTCATGCTGCTGGCGGGGTCGCGGCGCAGCTTCTTCTACACGGTGCTGGAGCTGGGCGAGCGCTTCGACCTGTGGCTGAACCTGTACGCCCCCGCCCGGGGCGCGGGCGACAACCCCGACGGCCTGTTCGGCGAGAGCCGCGCGGGCGACGCCACCTTCCTGGGCGAGATGGAGGAGCTGGCGCGCCGCGGCCCCGAGCCGCCCATCCGCCCCGCCGCGACCGGCATCCGCCGCTGACCACCCGCGGGGGATGAAGAGCAAAGGGGAGGCGCCCGGCCGCGGGCGCCTCCCCTCTTCGCATCTCCATTCTTCATCACCGAATCTGCGCGCGCGCGACGGCGTCGCACCCCATTCCCGTCGCCGTCATCCTGAGGCCGACCACGCCGCAAGCTGTTCCCGCGCAGTCGGTTGCAGACCGAAGGATCTATCGCCCGTCCAGCACGTCGGCTGAGGTCCAGCTCGAGTCTTTCCTTCGGATTTCAGTGCTGCCCGGGCGGAGTTCGGCGTGTCGGCCGGGAGTCACGTGCTTTCAGGCTATGGATCCTTCGGCCTGCCGTCTTCAGCTCACGGCGAGAGTTCGGCGTGGCCGGCCTCAGGATGACGTCAGCGAGTGAAGGTGGCGCGGTGGCGCGACATCTCCCCCGACGCCCCCCGCACTCCCGCACTCCCGCACTTCTTCACCGGCTGCCTGTGCGGGCGCTGTCGGCCTCGGCGCGGTCCTCCGCCTCGCCGTCGCGGCTCCAGACCACGATGAGGCCGCAGGTGGAGGCCAGGCTGATGTAGCGCCCCGGGATCTCGCTGGTGCCGCGGTACACCTCGATTCCCGCGATGTCGTTGGGCACGATCTGCAGGTCCAGCTCGTCGCCGGGCATCACGATGTTGTCCACCAGCAGCAGGGGCACGCACCCGCCGTCCTTGCGCGTCATCAGCGCCACCGAGTGCGTGGTGCCGCCCAGCGCCTGCAGCCGCACGCCGGGAATCCCGCGCAGCGCCTCGGTGGAGTGCAGCGGCCGCCGCCGGTCGATCTGCTCGCGCGTGACGAACGAGCCCACGTGCATCTGCTGGCGGCTGTAGAAGCCCTCGCGGTCCAGCCGCGGATTGCGCGGCACCTCGCTGTGCCCGGTGACGGTGAGCGGGTCCAGCGCCACCTCGCTGGTGCTGATGCGCATCTCCACGTGCACCGTCTGCATCGCGGCCACGGCGACGGCCGACGAGGTGGCGGTGCGGTAGCCCAGCCGCTGCACGCGCAGCCGGAACTCGCCGGGGTCGCGCAGGCGCAGGGTGAACGCGCCGTCGTCGCCGCTGCGGGCGCGGGCCATCACGCGGTCGCCGGGGCCCAGCGCCTCGACGGTGGCCTGCTTCACCGCGCTCTCGCCCGCGCGGTCCTTCACCGTGCCCGCGAAGATCTGGGCGTGCAGCGCCGTGGACAGCAGGAGGGCGGGAAGGAGAGCGAACGAGGGGAAGGGCTTCATGGGCATCCTCCGGGGTGCGTGCCGCCGGACTGAGGGCCCGGCGTGGACCGACTGTGGACCTGTATCCGTCACCCCGCCGCCACCGGCGGGGAAATCGACCGTCCCGACCCACACCGCACATCCCCGAAAATCACACCTTGATGAAGATCTTCTTCCGGTAGAAGATCTCCATGATCGCCCACCACACCGCCACGAACACCAGCGCGAAGGCCAGCGACGCGTTCAGCGGATCGATCCAGCTGGCGAAGAGGTTGGCGTAGATCCAGGCCTTCACCGGCTGCGTTCCCTCCGCGCCGCCGGGCACCTTCACCAGGTTCAGCAGCCGCGCGAACACGCCCGACAGGAAGAAGGCGGCGATCGCGTTGGTCCCGAACACCACGAAGGGGCGCGTCCAGCGGCGGACCCCCTTCACGTCCACCACCCAGTAGCACATCGCCAGCCCCACCATCGCCATCCCGCCCATGAACAGCACGTACGAGCTGGTCCACAGGTTCTTGTTGATGGGGAAGACGGCGTTCCACACGAGCCCCGCCGCCATCAGCGCGTTCCCGGCGAAGAACAGCCCCGTCGCCCGCTCGGCCGGCGCGCGCTCGCCGCGGATCCACTCGCCCGCGAAGATGCCCAGCAGCACCGTGGCCACCGCGGGAAGCGTGCTCAGCAGCCCCTCGGGGTCCCACGTCTTCGCCGCCGCCCACAGGTGGTTCGTGCCGATCACCATCCGGTCGACGTACGCCGCGAGGCTGCCGTCCTTGTGGACCAGGTCTCCCGCGCCGAAGGCGGGGACGGGAACCAGCGTCATCGCCGCCCAGTAGCCCAGCAGCAGGGCGGCGGCGACCCACGGCCGCGCCCGTTTCGGCGCGTACAGGTACACGGCCGAGGCGAGCAGGAAGCAGACCGCGATGCGCTGCAGCACCCCCATCACGCGGAGGTGGCCCGGGTCCAGGTTGTAGTACGGAAAGGCGGCCAGCAGCAGCCCCAGCCCGAAGAGGGTCGCGGAGCGCCTGGTGGACTTAACGAACACGCGTGCCCGGGTCTGACCACGCGCCATCTGCCCGGCGAAGCTCATCGTCATCGCCACGCCCACGATGAACAGGAAGAACGGGAAGATGGTGTCGGTGGGCGTCCACCCGTTCCACGGCGCGTGGTCCAGCGGCTCGTACACGTGGTCCCACGAGCCGGGGTTGTTCACCAGCAGCATCCCCGCGATGGTGATGCCGCGGAACACGTCCAGCGCCAGCAGCCGCCCCGGCTTCGCGTCCGCGTCCGCCGGGCCCCCCGCGATCTCGACCGCGGGGATGGTGGGGGATGAAGATGGAGATGCGGCGAGCGTGTCCGTCATGCGCGCGTCCTGCGGGGGATGTGGGGTGGGGATGATCAAGTGTGTAGGACGGCACCGTTTGGGGCAACCCTCTCCCGCTCGGGGATGCGGGGAGCACGCGGCGGCCGGGAATGGAATTCCCGGGCAACAAGGGCACGAAGTCCCTGCGGGACTGCCGCCATGCCTTCCCCGTGGCTGGGCCGCGCTGGTGTGAGACCGGGTAAGGGAGAGAACGGCGTTGAAAGATTTCACCCGCGACGTGGCGGCGCCCGTGGATGGGTGCTCGAGGCCATCCGCGAGGAAGCGTCGGAGTGGCGCGATTCGGCCATCCCGCCGGAGCTGCGCAAGGCGCGTCTCGCCCGCGCCCGCCGCCGAGACTAACTTCTTCCATCGTCCGCTCCAGCCCATCCGCCCAGCCCCCCGCTTCCGCTTGCTCCGCACGCTGCATCCCGCCGACCGGGCCACGCTGTTCATCCTCGCGGTCGTGACCGCCACGCTCGCCGTCGCGGCGGCCGGCGGCGCGCCCGTGGCCGCATCGCTCGGGCTGCACGCGGGAATTCTCGTCGCGTTCGCGGGGCTGGCGACGTGGATGGGGGCGCGCGAGGGGGCCGTGGTGCGCGGCATCGCCATCATCGCGGTGATGTTCACGCTGTACAGCACGCTCGGGCACGTCGCCTTCGCTGCCGTTCCGTGGCTTGCGGATCCGTGGCTGGCCGCGGCGGACCGGGCGCTGCTGCTCGGGCGCTCGCCGTCGCTCGTGGTGGAGCCGCTGGGGGCGACGCGGTGGGCGGAGGTGCTCAGCTTCGGCTACGCGATGTTCATCCCCTACCTGTACGTCTCCATCGTCCTGTCGCTGGTGGGCCGGCCGCCGGCGGAGCGCGACGAGTTCGTCACCGGGTTCGCGGTGCTCTACGCGCTCAGCTTCCTGGGCTACCTCTTCCTCCCCGCGCGCGGTCCGGTGGTGTGGATGGCCGGGGATTTCACGCTGCCGATCCACGGCGGCACCTTCCACCGCATCATCCTGAAATCCGTCGAGTCGGTGGGCGGGCCGCACGGCGCCTTTCCCAGCCTGCACGTGGGCGCGTCGCTCTACGCCACGCTCTTCGACCTGCGCCACCGCAACCCGCTGCGCGCGCTCATCTACCTCCCCCTCGTGGCCACCATCGCGCTGGCCACGCTGGTGCTGCGCTACCACTACGCGGTCGACCTCGCCGCCGCGGTCGTTCTCGCGCTGGCGGCATCGCATCTCGCCCGCGCGGCGATGGCGCGGCGCGGCGAGACGGCGCGCATCGCCGCCGAGGGCGCGGCGGAGGCGGCGGCGTGATCTACCGCCTGGTGCGGGCGCTCTGGCGCGCGGCGCTGTTCGCCTTCTTCCGGCGCATCGGCGTGCAGGGGCGTGGCAACGTCCCCGCGCGCGGGCCGGCGCTGCTGGTGGCCAACCACACCAACGCGTTCATCGACGGGCTGCTGGTGCTCACCCGGCTGGAGCGCCCGGTGACGCTCACGGTGAAAAGCACGCTGCGCCGCAACCCCATGCTGGCGGCGCTGATCCGGGCGATGCACGTGGTGGAGTTCCACCGCTCGCAGGATGTGGGCGAGGGCGCCGATCCCGCGAAGAACGTGGACGCGGTGGGCGCGTGCGCGGCGCGGCTGGCCGACGGCGGGTGCATCGTCATCTTCCCCGAGGGCGTCAGCCACAGCGACCCGGCGCTGCGCCCGTTCCGCACCGGCGCGGCGCGCATCGCGCTGGCGTACGTGGACGCGCACCCGCGCGGGCCGGCGCTGGCGCTGGTCCCCACCGGGCTGCACTTCGAGGCCAAGGAGCGCTTCCGCTCCTCCGCGGGGATGATCTTCGGCGAGGCGATGGACGTGCACGCGTGGCGCCGCGACCACCCGGGCGGCGACGCGCACGCGCTGACGGAAGAGATCGAGGCGCGCATCCGCGGGCTGACCGCGAACTACGACGCCGAGCGCGAGATGGAGATCTTCGGCCGCGCGGCGGAGCTGCTGGAGACGGCGGACGACGGGCCGCCGCCGCTGGGGCAGGAGCCGGCCGCCGACGTCGCCGCGCGCGTGTCGCTCATCCACCGGCTGCAGGCGGGGCGGCAGTGGCTGGGGCACGGCCGGCGCGCGGAGCTGGAGGCGCTGGAGGAGCGCGTCCGCGGCTTCGGGCGCAAGCTGCACCGCCTGGGGATCACCGCCGCCGAGCTGTTCCTGCCGATGGAAGTCCCGCGCGCGGCCTTCTTCGTCTTCCGCGAGATGGAGCTGCTGGCCGCCGGATCTCCCATCGCCGCATGGGGATGGATGAACGCGCTCCCCGCGTACGCCGTCACGAAGGCGGTGGTGATGAAGATGTCGAAGGACCGCGACCACTTTGCCTCGAACTCCGTCTTCCTCGGCATCCCCATCTTCCTGCTGTTCTGGGGGATGCAGATCGCGCTCGTGGCGCTCGTCGCCTCGCCGCTCCGGGCCGTGCTGTACGCGCTGTCGCTCCCCTACGCGGGCGCGGTCGCGCTGCTCTACCGCGACCGCGCGGGAAGCGCGTGGCGGCGGGCGCGCACCTTCCTCCTCCTCGCCCGCCGCCCCGGCCACCGCCGCAAGCTGGTGGACGAGGCGCGGTCCATCCTCGCCGACCTGCGGCGCCTGGCCGCAGAATTCGAAGCTGCCGAAACCTCCAACGCCGTGAGCTGAGATGCGCCTCCACGCCGTCCTCACCCTCGCCGCCGCGCTCGCGATGGCCACCGCCCGGCCCGCGGCGGCCCAGCGCGGATGCAGCGCGCCCCAGGGCACCGTGCTGGCCATCAGCGCCGAGCCGATCCAGATCGCGTCCGGCGGCACGGCGGCGGTCGGCGTGGTCTGGTACGCCGGCGGGTACACGCCGCCGCTGCCCGTCCCGTCCCGCTGCCGCGTCGCCTGGTCGGTCCAGCCCGCCGCGGCGGGACGCGTCGACGCGCGCGGCAGGCTCACCGTTCCCGCGGCGGCGCGCCCGGGGTCGCGGTTCACCCTCGTGGCGCGCGTGGGCCACGACACCGCGCGGCAGACGGTGAACGTGGTGGATGCGCGCCCCAACCCGCTGGCGGCCAATTGGAGCCAGGCCGACTCGGCGCGGTGCACGGGCGGCGAGGGCGGCCCCGCGCCGGAGCCCATCCGCGAGCTGATCCTCCGCCGCGACAGCGCCTTCAGCCTGACCGCGGTGCCCTTCGAATCGTACCGCGACTACTGGGGCCGCTACTCGTACGACGCGGCCACGGGCGCGCTGCACCTCCGCATCGAAGGCGGCAACCATTCCCCGGCGGACGGCGACCTGGAGGGCATCGCCCGCGTGGAGGGCGGCCGGCTTACGATGGAGGGTTTCTGGCTGGGCGACCCGCGGCAGGAGCGCGGCGGCCGCACCTGCACCTACGTCTTCACGCGCGGGCGCTGACACGCGGACGCCGTACCATCCTCTCCGTGCAGCGTGACGACGACGTGATGCGGGCGTTCGCGGACGATCGCGAGTACCGACGTGAAGACCGATTGACTCGTCCCCCGCGCCGCGTTTTGCAGCACCGACACCGAAGCGCCTCTTCCCGCTTGCCTTTGGCGCTTGACAGCCCCCGTCCGGTTCGGTAATATTCGAGCACATCCTCCCCAAGCGGCTACGGCTTCTTGGGCCCCCCGGGGCTACGGCCCCGGGGATTTTTTTTGCCCCGATCGCGAGCAACCTTCAACCAGGAGGGCGCGTGCGAGTAGCATTCATCGTCGACGGATTCAATCTGTATCACTCGATCAAGGACGCGGAGAAGATGGTTCCCGCGCGTCCGCAGCGGTGGCTGGACCTCCGCGCCTTCTGCGAATCGTACGTCCGCAACTTCGGACGGGCGGCGATGCTGGAAGACGTGTACTACTTCTCCGCGATCGCAGCGCACCTCGAACCTGCCAAGCCGGATATCTCGCGCCGGCACCAGACCTATCTCGACGCGCTCGCGGCTACCGGTGTGCACGTGTCGCTCGCGAACTTCAAGGTCAGCAATCGCTATTTCTCCTTTCGCCAATGCCGGTTCCGGATCTGGCCCTTTCGGCGGTTCATCCGCGTGCCGCTGCCACGCTGCACCGTGCTCGTCCAGAGGGCGGAGGAGAAGGAGACGGACGTCGCGATCGCGACCAAGCTGTTCGAGCTCCTCCACACGAATGCGGCGGACGCGGTCGTCCTCGTGACGGGCGATACGGACTTGCTACCGGCGATCAGAACCGCGCGGAGGCTGTTTCCCACGATTTTGATCGGCGTGTGTTTCCCTTTCAAACGCCACAACGCGGACCTGAAGCGGTCCGTAGTCCGGTCGTTCAAGGTGAGGAAAGAGCAGTACGCTGTGTATCAGCTCCCCGATCCGATCTCGTTGCCCAATGGCCACGTCATCCGCAAGCCGCCACCGTGGTGATCCACCCCCCGGCGCTGAACGGCTCCCGAATCTCCATCCATTGACCCGATGATCCTCGAATTCACCGACATCGCCGCGGCGGATGCGGGCGTGAGCGGCGGCAAGGGCGCGTCGCTGGCGCGGCTGACGCAGGGCGGCTTTCCCGTGCCGCCCGGCATCATCGTTCCGGCGGCGGCGTACCGCGCGTTCGTCGGGGCGGTGCCGGGGCTGGACGCGCTGGTGGCCGCGCTGAAGCCGGAGGACGCGGCGGACCTGCACGCGCGCTGCGGCCAGATCCGCGCGCTCCTCGTCGCCGCGCCGTTGCCAGGCGATCTGGACGCGGCGCTGCGGGCACGGCTCCCCGATTTGCTGACGCGCGATCGCGTCTCCGTGCGCTCGTCGGCCACGCTCGAGGACCTGGCGGGCGCCGCGTTCGCCGGGCAGCACGACACGTATCTGGACGTCGCGGGCGTGGACGGCGTGCTGGACGCGGTGCGGCGCTGCTGGGCGTCGCTGTGGGAGGACCGCGCCGTGCGCTACCGCCACGAGCGCGGCTTCGGCGCGGCCGAGGTGGCCATGGCGGTGGTGGTGCAGCGCATGGTGCGCAGCGAGGTGGCCGGCGTGGCCTTCTCCGTCGATCCCGTGAGCGGCGACCTGGACCGCATCGTGGTGAACGCCGCGTACGGGCTGGGCGAAACGGTGGTCTCGGGCGAGGGCGGCATCGACCAGTACGTCGTCTCCAAGCGCACCGGCGAGGTGCTGGAGCGCTCGATCGGCGAGAAGACGCACGCGATCGTGTCGACCGAAAACGGGTCGGAGCACGTGGAGGTGGCGCCCGAGCGCCGCTCCGCGCCCGCGCTGGCGGACGGCGAGCTGGCGCGGCTGCGCGAGCTGGTGATCCGCGTGGAGCGCTTCTACGCCTTCCCGCAGGACACCGAGTGGGCGGTCGCGCGCGGCGAGCTGTACCTCCTCCAGTCGCGCCCCGTCACCGAGTTCCCGCCGCGGTGGACGCGCGACGAATCGGCCGAGCGCTTCCCCAATCCCATCACCCCGCTCACGTGGGATTTCACCACCGAGGGCTTCCACGAATCGCTCGCCTTCTCCCTCGGCCTGCTGGGCTATCCGCCCTTCGCGGGGACGTGGTTCGAGCGCTTCGAGGGGTACATCTACGGAAACCAGACGGCGGTGCAGCTGTTCACGCAGGGCTTGCAGGTGCGCGTGGACACGCTCGACGAGCTGCAGGCGCGCAAGGACGACTGGATCGAGCGCTACCGCTGGGTGCAGGAGCTCCCGGTCACCTGGGCGCGCGATCTGGACCGCTACCTCCTCACCCTCGGCCGCCTCTCCGCCGTCGATCTCGGCTCGCTGGACGACGCCGCGCTCTGGCGCCATCTCCAGGCCGTCGACGCGCTGGGGCGCGGCTACTTCCGCCCGAACATCGCCATCTCCATCACCCAGGGCGTGCTGCACCGCACGCTCTTCACGGTCGTGGCGATGCTCGTCGGCCGCGAGCGCGCGCCCGCGCTGTACGACGCGCTCACCTGCTTCTGCGAGACCAAGACGAACCTGGTCAACGGGGATCTATATCGCCTCTACCGCACGGTCCGCGACGAGCCGGAGCTGGAGCGGCTGCTCGTCTCCACCGACCGCAGACAGGTGTGGGAGATGGGGATGCTGGAGCGCTTCCCCGGCTTCGCGGCGGCGTTCGGACGCTTCCTGGAGAACCACGGCCATCGGGAGGTGGATTTCGATGCGTACGTGCCGACGTGGATCGGCCAGCCGTGGGTCGTCCTCGAAAATCTGCGGCTGATGCTGATGCAGGGCGACGTGGCCGACCCCGCCGAGCGCGAGGTGGAGCTGCGCGCGCGCCAGTCCGCCGCCGAGCGCGATTTTCTCGCGGCGATGCCGGAGGGGCTGCGCAACTTCGCCGCGGAGATGCTGCGCCTGACGCGCGCCTACACCGGGCTGGACGACCTGGAGCACTACCAGACCACGCGCCTCACCATCCCCTTCCGCGCCGCCATTGCCGAGGCCGGCCGCCGCCTTGCCGGGCGGGGGATTCTGGAGGATGGCGACGACGTCTTCTTCCTCCACAAGCGCACGCTGACCGCGCTGATGGAGGGAGATGAGGATGCCCGGGCCGCCGCCGCGGACGAGGCGCGCCGTAACCGCGCGGAGTACGATGCGGCGAAGAATCGCACCCCGCCGCGCGTGTACGGCGAGGAGCCCGCCGCCCCGCCGGAGGGCGCGCTGCGCGGGCTGCCGGGCTCGCCGGGGGTGGCGGAGGGGCCCGTCTGCCGCGTGCACGGCGTGGAGGACTTCGCGCGCTTCACCCCCGGCTCGGTGCTGGTCGCGCGCACGACCAACCCCGCGTGGACGCCGCTCTTCTACTCCGCCGTCGCGGTGGTCACGGAGAGCGGCGGCCCGCTCTCGCACGGCGCCGTCACCGCCCGCGAGGTCGGCGTCCCCGCGGTGATGGCCGTTCACGGCGCCCTCACCGCGCTGAAGGACGGCGAGCGCGTCCGCGTGAACGGCGCGCAGGGGACGGTGGCGCGGGTGGAGGAATGACGAGCGGCGGCTGAATGGGTGCGGTGGACGAGCGTGACGGATGTGTATCCAGATGGGGAAAATGCCACTGAAGTGGCGGCTACAACGGCACGCAGTCCGCCTTCGCGCCGCCTTCGCGGACTTCAACTGCGGGTCGTCTTTTGTGCCAGCGGTGGCGCGGCGGGGGCGGTCATCTGGGCCGGGCGCGGAGCGGCGGCGGGAGTGTGATATTTGGGCGATCAATATCGTCCCCATCACATTCCGGAGGTCCGATGCGCGAGCCGTTCACGCAGTTGTACCTGCATCTCGTCTGGGCCACCTGGGACCGGATGCCGCTCATCCGCCCCGACCTGCGGCAGGCGATCTACGGATGCATCCACAAGCAGGTGACGAAGCACCGGTGCCAGCCGCTCGCCATCGGCGGGATGGACGATCACGTGCACGTGCTCGTGCGCTTCCACCCGATGGCGCGCGTCTCCGAGGTGGTGCAGCACGCGAAAGGCGCGTCGTCGCACCTCGTCACGCAGGTGCTCGATCCCGGCGGGTTCTTCAAGTGGCAGGGCTACTACGGCGCGTTCACGATCTCCAAACAGCAGGCCCCGCACGTCCGCGACTACATCCTCCGCCAGGAGGAGCACCACCTCGGCGGCACCGCCATCGAAACGCTCGAGCGCATCTTCCACCACCGGGATCCCAGGCCGCGCGTCCGGCGGACGGTGGAGGCACCAAGGGTCCGGACGACGTCGCGCCGCATCGACATGGACGCGATCCTCGCGCTCGACGTGGACCGCCGCATCTCGCTCGTCACCGCGATCTGGGAGAGCATCGCCGCCGAGAACCCGGCTCCGCGCCTGACGGACGATCAGCGATCCGAGCTACAAGGCCGCATCGCCGCACACGAGCGTGATCCGTCCAGCGCCATCCCGGCGGAGGACGCGCTTCGACGCCTCCACGAAAAGTTCGGGTGACACCGACCCGTCCGATCGCGCCGATGCTGCGGCCCGGGAAGTCCGCGCAGGCGGACTGCGTGCCGTTGTAGCCGCCACTTCAGTGGCATTTTCGTACGCACCAGATGCCAGACACACGCACGGCCGCAGGGCGTGATCCCCGCGGCCGTGCGTGAATCGGGCGGATACCGCCGCCTCGGCAACTACCAGATGTTCACGCGGTCGGCGTCGGAGCGGACCATGGGGTCGCCGGCCTTGCAGCCGAATGCGGCGGCGAACTCGGGCATGTTCGAGAGCGGGCCGTTCACCCGGAACTCGTTGGGCGAGTGCGGGTCGGTCTGCACCATCAGGCGCAGCTGCTGGTCGCGGAACGTGGCGCGGCGCGCCTGCGCGTAGGCCAGGAAGAAGCGCTGCTCCGGCGTGAACCCGTCGATCAGCGCGCGCGGCTGCCCCGCCAGCTCGCGCTGCATGGCCTGGAACGCCACCGACAGCCCGCCGATGTCGGCGATGTTCTCGCCCATGGTCAGCTTGCCGTTCACGTGCAGCGAGTCCAGCACCGTGTAGGCGCTGTACTGCCGGTCCACCACCGCCGCGCGCTGCTCGAAGCCGCGCGCGTCCTCGGGCGTCCACCAGTCGCGCAGGTTGCCGCGCGCGTCGTACTGGCGCCCCTGGTCGTCGAACCCGTGCGTCATCTCGTGCCCGATGGTTCCGCCGATGCCGCCGTAGTTGGCCGCCACGTCGTACGAGACGTGGAAGAACGGCGGCTGCAGCCGCCCGGCGGGGAACACCACCTCGTTCAGGTTGGGCGAGTAGTACGCGTTCACCGTGGGCACCGTCATGAACCACTCGGTGCGGTCCACCGGCCCGCCGATCTTGCCGCGGTCGCGGCGCGCCTCGAACTCGCCGAGCGCGCGCAGGTTGGCGATGTGGCCCGCGGTGCCGATCTCCAGCCCGGTGTAGTCCTTCCACACGTCGGGGTAGCCGATCTTGGTGCCGAACGCGCCCAGCTTCTCCAGCGCCTGCCGCTGCGTGGCCGGGCCCATCCAGGTGCTGGCGCGGATGCGGTCGGCGAACGCGGCGCGCAGGTTCCCCACCATCCGCTGCATGGCGGCCTTGGCTTCGGGGGTGAACGCCACGCGCACGTACTCGGCGCCCAGCGCGTCGCCCAGCGCGTTGTCGGTCAGGCGCAGGCAGCGCTTCCAGCGCGGCTGCTGCTCGCGGGCGCCGGTGAGCGCCTGCGTGTAGCGGAAGCTCTGGCGCACGAAGGGCGACGAGAGCCAGTCGGCGGCGCGGCTGAGGGTGCGGTAGCGCAGGTAGGCGCGCCAGTCGGCCAGCGGGCGCGTGGCCAGCTCGTGCGCGGCCGCCCTGAAGAAGTCCGGCTGCGCCACGTTCACGCTGTCGGCGCGCACGTTCACGCGGCGCAGGAAGCCGCTCCACGAGAAGCCCGGCGCCAGCCGGTCGGCCTCGGCCACGGCGACCCAGTGGTACTGCGCGTTGGGGTCGCGCTGCTGCACCCGCGTCATCGACGCGCGCGCCAGCGCCGTCTCCAGCGCCATGATGCGGTCCGCGTCGGCGCGCGCGGCGGCCCGCGTCTCGCCGGCCAGCACGAACATCTCGGTGACGTTGTCCAGGTAGTCGGCGCGCGTCTTCCGGCTGGCCGAGTCGTCGCGCAGGTAGTAGTCGCGGTCCGGCAGCCCCAGCCCGCCCTGCGCCAGGTTGGCGATCACCCGCGCGCTGTTCCGGGGGTCCTGGTCGCCGCCGAAGCGGAAGACCACGCCCGTCCCCCGCGTGTGCTGCAGCACCACCTCGTCCACCAGCTGCTGTCGCGTCGAGATGGCGCCCTGGCGCCGCAGGTCGGCGGCGATGGGGCCGATCCCCGCCGCCTCGGCGCGCGACGAGTCCATGCAGGTGGCGTAGAAGTTCCCCACGCGGCGCGTGTTGGGGTCGCGCGTGGTGCCGGCCTCCCGCGCGGCCGCCTCGACCACGCCGCGCAGCACCTCCTCGTTGCGGTCGCGCAGCTCGTTGAAGCCGCTCCACGACGAGTACGCCGCGGGGATGGGGTTGCGGGCGATCCATCCGCCGTTGGCGTAGCGGTAGAAGTTCTTGCAGGGCGCGCAGGTGGTGTCGAGGTTGGCCCGGTCGAGCGCCGGAACGACCGGGCCCTGCGCCGCCGCCGTCCCCGCCGCGAGCACGGCGGGGGCGACGAGGAGAAGAACGCGCGTTTGCATCGGGTCTGGTGGGGAGCGGGTGGATGCCCGGGCGGCAGGTGGCGCGCCCGCGCGATTCATCTACGTCGCCGCTTCCCGCCGCGCAATGCTCGTGGGATGAAGTGCAAACAACAGACGGCCGGACGCACGGGGGCGGGATCAGTTTCGCCAGCAGTTCCAGGGTCCGGGTGGGGCGGTGAAGAAATAGGCGGAAGAATTCTCTGCGCGAAAATGCGAGTGAACTCGCGGCTACAACGGCACGCAGTCCGCCTTCGCGGACATCGGATCGGTGCTTGACAGGCGCGGCGGAGAGGCGATCCTGTCATCGGACTCGACCGTCCGCCGTGCGACCGCCTCACATCCTGATCCACATCTTCCCGGAGAACGGTACGTTGCGTTCCATCTTCACCCTTCCCGCCGTCGCGATCGTGGCGGCCGCCCTCGTTGCGGCGCGCCCGGCCGGCCGCGCGCCCGAGCATACCGGCGCGCAATGCGACCCCGCGCGCGACCAGCGCATCCTGGACGTCGTGGCGGCAGAGATCCGCACGGGGCTCGCGGGCCGCGCGAACGAGGCGGAGATCCGTGCGCGGGTGGCCTCGGCGCACGAGCGGCTGCGGGCGAGCGGCGCGCTGACCTGCTCCGGAAGCACCGCCGCCGTGCCGGTGGGCGAGTTCGGCGCGATCGCGGTGAACGCCAGCCTGGCATGGGGCGTGAGCTGGGACCATCGCACGCAGGCCGAGGCCGACGCGCGCGCCCGCAGCGAGTGCCCCGGCGCGGGGTGCCGCGTGGTGGTGCGCATCGTGGGCCCCGCGTGCGGCGCGTACGCCACCAACGGCTCCGCCTACGGCTGGGGCACCGACGTCACCCGCGAAGCCGCCGAGGCCCGCGCGCTGAGCGAATGCAGCGCGCAGGGTCGCCGCTGCCGGGTGCTGGCGTACGCGTGCAACACGCGGTGATGGACGGACCGTGCCGAGACGTTGCGGGTTGATCTTCGCCGGAGTTGTACATAGCGTTGATGGAGGCACGGCATCGTCGCGCGTCGAAAGATGAATCAAGGAACGTCGGATGGCGAACGTGGCTCTGGGCGAAAGCGTGGTTCACCGCGATCCGGAGATCATGGGTGGCGAGCCGGTCTTCGTCGGCACCCGGGTGCCGGTGCAGGCGCTGATCGACACCATGCGTTCGGGGCGTACGCTGGATGAGTTCCTGGAGCATTTCCCCACGGTCGAGCGCGCGCAGGTGATGGACTTCCTCCAGCAAGCCACCCAGGCAATGGTAGAGCGCGCCGCGTGAAGCGCGTACTGCTGGACGAAAACCTTCCACACCTGCTCGTGCCGGAGTCGGCTTCGTCGCCGCCGATCGCGCCTGCGGTCTCGTTCAAACTGTTGAACAGAAAGCAGTAGAGCGATAAATTACAGACATGAGCACGATCGATATCGCCGAGATCCGCCGGCTCAGCGTGGATGAGCGCATCCAGCTCCTCGAGAAGATCTGGAGCAGCATCGCGGCCGACACGGAACCGCTGCCGCCGACGCCCGCGCAGATGAGCGAGATCGAGCGCCGCATCGAGGCGTTCCGCCGTGACCCGTCTCGCGTGATTCCCGCCGAAGACGTCTTCGCCCGCCTGGAGCGCGACTTCGGTTGAGCCGCGCCGTCGTATTCTTTCCTGAAGCCGAAGAGGACATCCGGGATGCCGCCGCGTGGTACCGAGCGCAGCGGCCGGGCGTCGCGCGCGCTTTCCGGCGGTGAAGGCAGCCGCCGAGGAGGTGCGCCTGCATCCTCCGCAGTACGCTGTGTTCGCGGGCGACGTGCGTCACTTCGTTCTCGACGGCTGGCCCTACAGCATCCTTTATCTCGTGCTCGACGACGCGGTGGTGATCGTCTCGGTCTTTCACGACCGCCGCGATCCCATGGACTGGAAGAAGCGGCTGTAGCCTCCCCGCGGAATCCGCATCGTCCCCCTCCCCTTCCCGCCGCCTGCCCGGCTCGCTACACTCCACGCCCTGATCCACACCACCATCGCACACCTTGACGGAGGGGCGGCGCTTGAAGGTCGTCACCATCGGCGGCGGGCCGGCGGGGCTGTACTTCGCACTGCTGATGAAGAAGGCGGACCCGCGGCACCAGGTCACGGTGCTGGAGCGGAACCGCCCCGACGACACCTTCGGCTGGGGCGTGGTGTTCAGCGACCAGACGCTCGGCAACCTCCGCGCGGCCGACGAGGAAAGCTACCGGCGCATCACCGAGAGCTTCGCCCACTGGGACGACATCGACGTCCACTTCAAGGGCCGCACGATCACCTCCGGCGGCCACGGCTTCAGCGGCATCGCCCGCAAGCAGCTTCTCCAGATCCTCCAGCAGCGCGCCGCCGAGCTCGGCGTGGACCTCCGTTTCGCGGCGGAAGTCCCATCTCCCCAAGCGCTTCCCGGTCTCGGGCTCGGGGATGCGGACGTCGTCGTGGCGGCGGACGGCGTGAACAGCGTCACCCGGCGCACGTACGCGGGGCACTTCCATCCCGACCTGGACGTCCGCACCGCGCGCTTCGTGTGGCTGGGGACGACGAAGCTCTTCGACGCCTTCACCTTCATCGTCGTCCAGAACGAATTCGGCGTCTTCCAGGTGCACGCCTACCGCTTCAACGAGCGGCAGTCCGCGTTCATCGTGGAGTGCGACGAGGCCAGCTGGCGCGCCGCCGGGTGTGAGGCGATGGGCGAGGCGGAGACGGTGGAGTTCTGCGAGCGGATGTTCGCGCCCTGGCTGGACGGGCACCCGCTGATGAGCAACGCGGCGCACCTCGCGTCGCCCTGGCTCACCTTCACGCGGGTGGTGAACGAGCGCTGGCATTTCCAGCTCCCGCCCGACGAGGCGGGCCGCGCGCCGCACGTGGTCCTCGTGGGCGATTCGGCGCACACCGCGCACTTCTCCATCGGCTCGGGAACCAAGCTGGCGATGGAGGACGGCATCGCCCTGGCCCGCGAGCTGAACGCGCGCGAGTGCACGGCCGAGGCACTGGAGGCGTACGAGGCGGAGCGGAAGCTGGACGCGGTGCGGCTGCAGAACGCCGCGCGCAACAGCATGGAGTGGTTCGAGAACGTGAAGCGCTACGTGCACCTGGAGCCCGAGCAGTTCGCCTACTCGCTGCTCACCCGCAGCCAGCGCGTGAGCCACGAGAACCTGCGCCTGCGCGACGACGCCTACCTCTCCGGCGTGGAGCGCTGGTTCGCCGCCCGCTCGGGGGTGGAAGGAGATGCGCGGCCGCCGATGTTCACCCCCTTCCGGCTGCGGGGGATGGAGATTGCCAACCGCGTCGTCGTCTCCCCCATGGACATGTACAGCGCGGGGGAGGACGGCACGCCCAACGACTTCCACCTGGTCCACCTGGGCGCCCGCGCGCTGGGCGGCGCGGGGCTGGTGTTCACGGAGATGGTGTGCGTCTCGCCCGAGGGCCGCATCACCCCCGGCTGCACGGGGATGTGGAAGCCGGAGCACGCGGACGCGTGGCGGCGCGTCGCCGATTTCGTGCACCGGTGGACGCCCGCGAAGATCTGCCTGCAGCTCGGCCACTCCGGCCGCAAGGGCTCGGTCTGCCTCCCCTGGGCGGGGGGAGACGTGCCGCTGGCGGAGAACAACTGGGAGGTGCTGGGCCCCTCCCCCGACCCGCACGGCGAGGGATGGGCGAAGCCGCGGGAGATGACGCGCATCGACATGGACCACGTCACGGCGGAGTTCGTGCGCGCGGCGGAGATGGGCGCCGGGTGCGGCTTCGACATGCTGGAGCTGCACTGCGCGCACGGATACCTCCTCTCTTCCTTCATCACCCCGCTGGCGAACCGCCGCACGGACGAATACGGCGGCTCGCTGGAGAACCGCCTGCGCTACCCGCTGGAGGTCTTCCGCGCCATCCGCGAGGTGTGGCCCGCGGACCGCCCCATCTCCGTGCGCATCTCGGCGACGGACTGGGTGGAGGGGGGGATCGGCGGCCCCGAGTCGGTGGAGGTGGCGCGCGCGTTCGCCGAGGCCGGCGCGGACGCCATCCACGTCTCCACCGGGCAGACGTCGCCCGAGGCGAAGCCGGTGTACGGGCGCGCGTACCAGACGCCGTTCAGCGACCGCATCCGCAACGAGGTGGGGGTGCCGACGATCGCGGTCGGGAACATCACCGAGGCGGACCAGGTGAACGCGATCGTGGCCGCCGGCCGCGCCGACCTGTGCGCGCTGGCCCGTCCGCACCTGGCCGACGCCGCGTGGACGCAGCACGCCGCGGCCGAGCAGGGCTTCGCGGAGCAGTGGTGGCCGCCGCAGTACCTCACCGGCAAGCAGCAGCTGGAGCGCAACCTGGAGCGCAAGGCCGCGCAGGCGGCGGAGCTGGCGGGCGGGGGAATCTGAGGCCGAGCCTCGTGCGAAAGGCGGCTGAAGCCGCGGCAACAACTACGGAAAGCCTCGCAAACCGCGCGAGGCTTCAACAGCACCGCAGGGCGCGAGGCATGCCTCGCCTCTTTCACACGAGGCTGATCTGATCGATCCCCAATTTCTCGCCGGCCGGCACGCCGTGATCACCGGCGGCGGGCACGGCATCGGCGGCGCGGTGGCCGAGGCGCTGGCGGCGCTTGGCGCGTCGCTGTCGCTGCTGGGCCGTGACGAGCCGCGGCTGGAATCCCACGCCGCCGTGCTCGAGGCGCGCTTCGGCGTGGACGTGGAGACGTTCGCCTGCGACGTGGGCGACGAGGAGGCCGTGGAGCGCGCCTTCGCCGCCTCGCGGGAGATGCTGGGCGACGCGCAGGTGCTCGTCAACAACGCGGGCCAGGCGGAGAGCGCCGCCTTCGCGGAGACCTCGCGCGAGCTGTGGGAGCGGATGCTGGCGGTGAACCTGACCGGCACGTATCTCTGTACCCGCCAGGTGCTCCCGGCCATGCTCGCCGCGAAATCCGGCTGCATCGTGAACATCGCGTCCACGGCGGGGCTGCGCGGTTATCCGAAGACCGCCGCGTACTGCGCCGCCAAGCACGGCGTCATTGGCCTGACGCGCGCGCTGGCGCTTGAGACGGCGAAGTCCGGCATCACCGTGAACGCCGTCTGCCCCGGCTACACCGACACCGAGATGGCGCAGCGCGCCGTCGACGGCCTGGTCACCGCGCTGGGGAAGTCGCCGGACGAGGCGCGGTCGATGCTCACGCGCATCAACCCGCTCGGCCGCCTGATCACCCCCGACGAAGTCGCCGCCACCGTGACGTGGCTCTGCTCGCCCGCGGCGGCCGCGATCACCGGCCAGTCCATCGCCGTCGCAGGCGGCGAGGTGATGTAGATCAGTGATGTAGATCGGAAGCGCTGGCGTGGAGAGGCTGCGGCGCGCGTCCGACGCCTCGCGCCCTCTCCCCGCGCCTTAGAGCGCTCGCCCTCTCCCGTACCGGGCGAGGGGGGTTGTCCGGCATCGGCGCGGCCTGCAACCTCCGGCGCACGGATGCTTTCTGTGCGACGGAGGCCTTGGGAAGCCGGACGTGCAGGATGCATTCACCCTCGCGCCGATGCTGGAAGGCTACCTCTCCCGGTACGGGAGAGGTGGACGGCCTGAGCCGGCCGGAGAGGGCGCGGTGCGGCGGAGGCGAGCCACCGCCAGTCCAGCACCGTCGGAGCACCGTCGAGCTACCGTCGAGCACCAGATCCGTCGAGGGGTGCGCATCCCCTCGCACGCAACGCACATCATCCATCGAACCGAACGCCATCTCCCGATGACGACGAAGATTCTCGCGGCCGATCTCCATCCCACCTCGTTCCACTGGCGAGTCGACGGGCCGGTGGCGACGGTCACGCTCAGCCGCCCGGAGCGCAAGAACCCGCTCACCTTCGAGAGCTACGCCGAGCTGCGCGACACCTTCCGCCAGCTCAGCTTCGCGACCGACGTGAAGGTGGTGGTCATCACGGGCGAGGGCGGCAACTTCTGCAGCGGCGGCGACGTGCACGAGATCATCGGGCCGCTGGTGAAGATGAAGGAGGAGGGGCGGATGGACGACCTCCTGGCCTTCACGCGCATGACCGGCGACCTGGTGAAGGCCATCCGCGGCTGCCCGCAGCCCGTCATCGCCGCGATCGACGGCGTGTGCGTGGGCGCCGGCGCCATCCTGGCGATGTCGAGCGACCTGCGGCTGGGAACGGCGCGCAGCAAGGTGGCCTTCCTCTTCACGAAAGTCGGCCTCTCGGGCGCCGACATGGGCGCGTGCGCCATGCTGCCGCGCATCATCGGGCAGGGGCGCGCGAGCGAGCTGCTGTACACGGGCCGCTCGATGGGCGGCGAGGAGGCCGAACGCTGGGGCTTCTACAACCGCATCGTGGAGCCCGACGCGCTGCACGGCGAGGCGCTCGCGCTTGCCCGCCAGCTCTGCGAGGGCCCCACGTTCGCGCACGGGATGACCAAGCGCTGCCTGCACCAGGAGTGGAACATGGGCGTGGACGAGGCCATCGAGGCCGAGGCCCAGGCCCAGGCCATCTGCATGCAGACGGAGGACTTCGCCCGCGCCTTCCGCGCCTTCGCCGCGAAGGAGAAGCCGGTGTTCCAGGGGAACTGAAGTGCGAGAGTGCGAGAGTAACTCAGCGCGACTCGTTGGTTGTGGAGCACGCCGCGCCCTCGCGCCCTCTCCGGCCGGCTTAGGCCGTCCACCTCTCCCGTACCGGGAGAGGTAGCCATCCAGCATCGGTGCGGAAACTCAACGCTGCTGATCCGCATACCGCTGGAGTCCGCGAAGGCGGACTGGGTGCCGTTGTAGCCGCGACTTTAGTCGCATTTTCGCACCTCTGACGACCCTCATCTCCCGTCTACCGCGCCCCGGTGCCTGAACCGAATGCCTGACCGCACCTTCCTCCGCTGGCCGTTCTTCGACGACGCGCACCGCGACCTGGCCGCGCGGCTGGCGGAATGGGCCACGCGCGAGGTGGCGCCGCTCGCGCATCCGTCCAGCGGCGGCGTGGACGACGCCTGCCGCGCGCTGGTGCGGAGCCTGGCCGCGGGCGGGTGGCTGCGCTACGCCGTGCCCGCGCCGTACGGCGGCGCGCTGGAGCGGCTGGACGTGCGCGCCCTCTGCATCGCGCGCGAGACGCTGGCGTACGCGGGCGGGCTGGCGGACTTCGCGTTCGCCATGCAGGGCCTCGGCTCGGGACCCATCTCCCTCTTCGGCTCGGAAGATCAGAAGCGGCGCTGGCTCCCCTCCGTCGCGGCGGGCGAAACCATCGCCGCGTTCGCCATCTCCGAAGCGGAGGCGGGATCGGACGTCGGGGCGATGTCGACGACGGCGCGGCGGGATGGGACCGGCTTCGTCATCGACGGCGCGAAGACGTGGATCTCCAACGCGGGTATCGCGGACCGCTACGTGGTGTTCGCGCGCTTCCCCGAGGCGGGCGAGCGGGGATTCGCCGCGCTGGTGGTGGATGCGGGCAACCCCGGCCTCCGCATCTCCGCGCGCATCGACGTCACCGCGCCGCACCCGCTGGGGACGGTGATGTTCGACGGATGCCGCGTGGGCGCGGACGCGCTGCTCGGCGAGGCGGGCGGGGGGATGAAGGTGGCGCTCGGCACGCTCGACGTCTTCCGCTCCACGGTGGGCGCGGCGGCGCTGGGGTTCGCCCGGCGCGCGCTGGACGAGGCGGTGGCGTGGACGGCCGGGCGCCGCGTCTTCGGCATCCCCCTGGCCGAGCACCAGCTCACCCGCGTGGCGCTGGCCGAGATGGCCGTGGACGTGGACGCCAGCGCGCTCCTCGTCTACCGCGCCGCGTGGACGCGCGACACCGGCGCCGCGCGCATCACCCGCGAGGCGGCGATGGCCAAGCTCCACGCCACCGAGGCCGCCCAGCGCGTGGTCGACCGCGCAATCCAGCTCCTCGGCGCCCGCGGCGTGGTGCGCGACAGCATCCTCGAAACGCTCTACCGCGACGTCCGCGCGCTCCGCATCTACGAGGGCACCAGCGAGGTGCAGAAGCTGGTGATCGCCGGGCAGGTGCTGGCGGGGAGTGGCGGATAGGCGCCAGGCTCGCGACGACGGCAACCGGGCGCGTCCCCGCATCGGGGCCGCGATGCGGGCCCATGCGGTGATTTCTTTTGAATCGACAGAGCTCTCGCGTATCCTTCGCACCAGGCGTGTGGCGGGCCGGCTGGTCCACAGTCCCCATGGAGGATGCAATGCCTGGTGCCTATACGACGTCGTTGCGCGGAACCCTCGAGATCCGCGAACGCGACCGCGACGTCGACATCGTTACTCTGGGAAATCTGCCGGGTGGATCCTACGTGGTTTTCGCGAAGGCCGTCGTGGTCACCCGGGTCGACTCGCAGGGCCGGGACTCGGCTCTCGCCCAGTTTTCGCTGGAGACGATGGGCGGCGCCGACAAGGCCATGACGACGCTGTGGCACTCCTCCGACCGCGGTTCCCTTCAGCCCGCCGACACGATCAGTCTCCAGCTGCCCATTCCAAGGCTGGTCACCACGACGAAACGAGGTGGCCCGTTTTCCATTTTCTTCGAGCAGACCGGTTCGGTGACGCTATTCGGCTCCAGCATCGCTGGAACGCTCGAAGTCAGGGACGTTGTGCTCACGGCCATCAAGGTCGATTCGGTCAAGGTGATGTGATCGGCTCCCCGTATGACCGCAGACGACATCGAATCCCAGGCGCTGAAGCTGCCCAGACATGAGCGGGCGCACCTTGCCGAAGTGCTGATCGCGAGCCTGGACGAGGAGGACGAGGTTTCGCGGGCGTGGGCCGACGAGGCCGACCGGCGCTTCGAGGAGCTGCGCTCGGGCGCGGTGAAAGGGATCCCGGCCGAGCAAGTGTTCGCCCGGATCCGCGCGCCGCAGCGGTGGGCGTGATCCACCGCCGGGTCGCGCTGAGTTACTCTCGCATTCTCGCACTTCACCGCCCCGGCCTGCCGCTTGCTGCCCCGCACACCATCAACACGGAGACGACCCATCCCCACACCGCCGCAGGAGCCGGAGCCCATGCTCGCAGCGGAGCCCGCGCCACAGGCCGCACCCACCGCGCACCTGGACACCTTCGCGCGCGACAACCTTCCGCCGCCCGAGCAGTGGCCGGCGATGGACCTGTCCGGCGTGCCGCACCTGGCCGCGCGCCCGCGGATCAACGCCGCCGCCGAGTTCCTGGACGCCATGTGCGCCGCCGGCCACGCGGACCGCCCCGCGCTGCTGGCGCCCGGCGTCCGCTGGACGTACGCGGAGCTGACCGAGCGCGCCAACCGCATCGCCGGGGTGCTGCGGGAGATGGGGATCGTTCCCGGCAACCGCGTGCTGCTGCGCGGCTACAACTCGCCCATGACCTTCGCGGCGTGGTTCGGCGTGCTGAAGGCGGGCGGCATCGTCGTGGCCACCATGCCGCTGCTCCGCGCGCGGGAGATCTCCGCCATCATCGCGAAGGCGCAGGTCCGCTTCGCGCTCTGCGACGCGCGGCTGATGGCGGAGATGGACGAAGCCGCATCTTCATCCCCCTGCCTTGAACGGACGGTCGCGTTCGGCACGGACGCGGAGGACGCGCTGGAGCGGCGGATGGCGCGGCAGTCCGCCGGCTTCGCGAACGTGCCGACCTCCGCGGAAGACGTGGCGATGATCGCGTTCACCTCCGGCACCACGGGGCAGCCGAAGGGGACGATGCACTTCCACCGCGACCTGCTGGCGAGCGCCGACACCTTCTCGGCGCACGTCCTCCGCCCGGAGCCGGACGACGTGTTCTGCGGCTCGCCGCCGCTGGCGTTCACCTTCGGGCTGGGCGGCTACGTCCTCTTTCCCATGCGCGTCGGCGCGGCCACGGTGATGCTGGAGCAGGCCTCGCCGCCCAACCTGCTGCAGGGGATCCAGGACTTCCGCGCCACCGTCTGCTTCACCGCGCCCACCGCGTACCGCGCGATGGCGGGGATGGCCCGGGACTTCGACCTGTCGTCGCTGCGCAAGTGCGTCTCCGCGGGCGAGCCGCTCCCCGCCGCGACCTTCGAGGCGTGGCGCGAGGCGACGGGGGTGAAGATCATCGACGGGATCGGGAGCACGGAGATGCTGCACATCTTCATCTCCAGCGCGGGCGAGGACATCCGCCCCGGCTCCACCGGCCGCGCCGTGCCCGGATACCGCGCCCGCGTGGTGGACGACGCCGGCCGCGAGGTGCCCCCGGGCGAGCCGGGGCGGCTGATGGTGCGGGGGCCCACCGGGTGCCGCTACCTGGCCGATCCGGAGCGGCAGCGCGCCTACGTGCAGGACGGCTGGAACGTCACCGGCGACACCTACGTGATGGACGCCGACGGCTACTTCTGGTACCAGGCGCGCAACGACGACATGATCATCTCCGCCGGCTACAACATCGCCGGGCCGGAGGTGGAGAACTGCCTGCTGGAGCACCCCGCGGTGCTGGAGTGCGCCGTGGTGGCCGCGCCGGACCCGGAGCGCGGCAACGTGGTGAAGGCCTTCGTCGTGCTGCGCGAAGGGTTCACGGGGGACGACGGGATGGTGAAGACGCTGCAGGACTTCGCGAAGCAGAGCATCGCGCCGTACAAGTATCCGCGCCGCGTGGAGTTCGTCTCCGCGCTCCCGCGCACGCAGACGGGGAAGCTGCAGCGCTTCCGCCTGCGCCAGCAGGAAGGCACGGCGGCGGGATGATGAACGGTGATCGGACCGCGGGGCGCGGCGACGGGTTCAGGATCGCGAAGATGCGACTGAAGTCGCGGCTACAACGGCACGCGAGGGCCGTCCGCGGCGCGCCGGGGATGCATCGGGGGGTGGGATGAGCAGCCTTCCCGAGATTCTGCAGCCGGAGGGATGGACGCCTGCGAAAGGGTACGCGAACGGCGTCGCGGCGGAGGGGCGGCTCGTGTTCGTGGCCGGGCAGGTGGGGTGGAACCCCGAGACGGGCGCGTTCGAGACGGACGATTTCGTCGCGCAGACGGCGCAGGCGCTGCGCAACGTCGCCCGCGTGCTCGCCGAGGCCGGCGCCGAGCCGCGCCACGTGACCCGGATGACGTGGTACGTGACCGACCGCGGCGAGTACCTGGCCCGGCCGCGCGAGCTCGGCGCCGCCTACCGCGAGGTCTTCGGCCGCCACTTCCCCGCCATGAGCGCCATGATCGTCGCCGGCCTGGTCGAGGAGCGCGCGAAGGTCGAGATCGAGGCAACGGCGGTGGTGCCGCGCGGGAATGGTGCGGCCGCGCCCCGGCCGGGCGAATGAATTCGCGGCAACAACAGCACAAAGTCCGCCTTCGCGCCACCTTTGCGGACTGCGGCCTCGGCATCCTGCCGGCGCCTCACCGCCGTGCAGCCGCCGCCCCCTCCCCGGCGCAATCGCGCCCGCCCTGCAATGGCAGGGCGGGCGCTGTCGTTTCGCATCCCGCGGTGATGCTGCGTCCCGGGAAGTCCGCGCAGGCGGACTGCGTGCCGTTGTAGCCGCGAGTTCACTCGCATTTTCGCGCCAGACCCATCGCCGCCGAACATCGCCTGGACCACGCCCGAACCGACGATGATGCCACCGTTCGGAGCCTACCCCGCGTCCGCGCCCACCAGCGCCTCGATCTCCTCCGGCGCCACGGGGACGCCGCGGGTCAGCACCTCGCAGCCGTCCTCCGTCACCAGCACGTCGTCCTCGATGCGCACCCCGATGCCGCGGTACTCGGCGGGCACGTCGTCCGCGGCGGCGGGGATGTACAGGCCGGGCTCGATGGTGAACACCATCCCCGCGGCCAGCGGCAGCCAGTCGCCGCCGCGGGCGCGGTAGTCGCCGGCATCGTGCACGTCCAGCCCCAACCAGTGGCTGGTCTGGTGCATGTAGAAGCGCTTGATCTCCTCGCCCTCCGCGATCGTCTCCGGATCGCCCTGCAGCACCCCCATCTCCACCAGCTCGCGCGCCAGCAGCAGCCGCGTGGCCTCGTGGATGGCGGCGATCGTCACCCCCGGCCGCACCATCGCGATGGCCTGCTCCTCGGCGCGCAGCACGGCGTCGTACACGCGGCGCTGGGGCGCGGTGAAGCGGCCGTTCGCGGGGAAGGTGCGGGTGATGTCGCCGCAGTACATCCCCCACTCCGCGCCCGCGTCGATCAGCACCAGGGCGCCATCGTCCGCGCGCTCGGCGTTCAGCACGTAGTGCAGGATGGTGGCGTTCGCGCCGGAGCCCACGATCGTGGGATACGCCGGCCCGGCGTCCGGCCCCGCCGCGCGGAAGGTGGAGTCGATCACGTTCGCCAGCTCCCACTCGCCGATGCCGGGGCGCGCGGCGCGCATGGCCCGCACGTGCGCCTGCGCCGACAGCTCGCAGGCGCGGCGGATGGCGCCGATCTCCTCCGGCTCCTTCACCACGCGCATGGCGTCCAGGATCCCCGCCGGGTCCATCACGTCGCTCGGCCCCTTGCCGCTGCGCGCGCGCCGGAGCCGCCACTCGCGGATCCAGGAAACGAGGCGGCGGTCCATCTTCTCGTTGCTCCCCAGCGCGTACCAGATCGCGTCCGCAGGCTCCAGCAGCGCCTTCAGCCGCGCGTCCAGCTCCGCCAGCGGGTACGCCGCGTCGGCGCCGAAGCGCTCGGTCGCGCCTTCCACGCCGGCGCGCGGACCGTTCCATGTCTCCCGCTCGGGGTCGCGCGGGCGGACGAAGAGGGTAAAGCGGTGCCTGCCGTCGTGCGGCGTCAGCACGGCCACACCGGGCTCGGAAAAGCCGGTGAGATAGAAGAAGTCGCTGTCCTGCCGGTACAGCACCTCGGTGTCGCGCGACTTGATCAGCTCGGGCGCGGAGCAGAGCACGGCCACGCCGCGGCCCATCCGCTCCAGGAAGCGCTCGCGGCGCCGCGCGCGGGGATCGTCGGGCGCGCCGGCCGGCGTGCGCGTCTCCGGCGTCCCGGCGAGAATGGTGGCCATCGGTAAGTTCAACCGCGGTATGGGGATTCAGAGCACCTCGCGGAGCGCGGCCTGTACGCGCGGGGCCAGCTCCGCCCACGCGGCGCCCGCGTCTTTCGTGACAGTGACGAAATCCGCGACCACGAACACGGAGGCGACGCCCGGCACGGCGAACAGCCGCTCGGCGATCGCGTCGCCCGCCGCCGCCTCGGCCGACGCGAAGGTCAGCCCGCGCCGCCCCTCCACCAGCGTCCGCCCGACGATGAACTTGGCCGCGTGCGGGTTCGGCGTCTCCTGGAAACGAACCTTCGGCTTGGCCACGATCGACGTCGGTGCGGTCGGCAGCTTCCGGCCGTCGCGCGGCCGCGGGGCCCCAAGTGTAGACGCGCCAACGCCTCCCCGCAACCGAACCCCGGCCGCGAATCCAATCTCCCACAAGGCGGCTGAAGCCGCGGCAACACCATTCCCCAGGTGCCGGGCCGCGGCAGCCCGCTCCGCACCTCACCTCTCCCGAGCGGATGAGGACCAGCAGCGGGATCCGGCGCTTGCGCTTCGCATCCTTCGCCGGCCAGCAGCGGCTCGCGAACCGCGCAACGCTCTGCGCATGGGCTCTCCTGGGTTGAGGTCAGCCCAGAATGATACATAATGCACAGCTAACCGACTAATGGGTATCATCTGTCATAACATCTTCCACGAATCCCCATCTCCCCCTGCATCCCCACCCGGTACGGGTCGTGCACCGGGTGCGCGGCCCGGAAAAAACGCCCACGCGAGCAGGCTTCGAGGTGGTGATGGAGGACGAGCGCGACCCGACCGAGGGGCCCAGGGCCGAGAAGAACGAGCGCCAGCAGGAGCCGCCCGGCTCCGAGCAGGAGATGAAGCAGAAGCCCGACCACGGCGAGGAAAGCTACCGCGGCTGCGGCAGGCTGGACGGGCTGGTCGCCCTCATCACCGGCGGCGACAGCGGGATCGGGCGCGCGGTGGCCATCGCCTTCGCGCGCGAGGGGGCGGACGTGGCGATCGGCTATCTCGGCGACGAGGAGGACGCGGACGCGCGGGAGACGCGGCGCTGGGTGGAACAGGCCGGGCGCCGCTGCATCGCACACCGCTTCGACGTGCGCGAGCCGGCGGAGTGCCGCGCGTTCGTGGACCGCGTGGTCGCCGAGCTGGGCAGGCTCGACATCCTCGTCAACAACGCCGCGTATCAGATGGAGCAGGACGGGCTGGAGGACATCACCCCCGAGCAACTGGACCGGACCTTCCGCACCAACATCTACGGCTACATCTGGATGGCGCAGGCCGCGCTCCCGCGCCTGAAGGAGGGCTCCGTCATCCTCAACACCGGGAGCGTGACGGCCATCGACGGCAACGAGGGGCTGATCGACTACTCGGCGACCAAGGGCGCCATCCACGTCTTCACCAAGTCGCTGGCACGGAGCGTGGCCAGGCGGGGGATCCGCGTGAACTGCGTGGCCCCCGGTCCGGTGTGGACGCCGCTCATCCCCAGCACCATGAGCCGCGAGCACGTGCGGAAGTTCGGCGAGGACACGCTGTGGGGCCGCCCCGCGCAGCCGGCCGAGATCGCGCCCAGCTACGTCTTCCTCGCCAGCGCCGGCGCGCGCTTCTACTCCGGCGAGGTGCTGTATCCCACCGGCCAGGCCACGTCCCGCTGATGGCCTGCCGCATCGGATACCACGCCAGCCACGAGCAGTACGCGCCGGGCGAGCTGCTGCGCCTGGTGACGCTGGCTGAGCGCGCGGGGTTCGCGAGCGGGATGTGCTCGGACCACCTGATGCCGTGGAGCGAGGAGGAGGGACAGAGCGGCTTCGCGTGGAGCTGGCTGGGCGCCGCGCTGCAGGCCACGCAGCTGCCGTTCGGCGTGGTCACCGTGCCGGGGGGATGGAGATACCACCCCGCGGTGCACGCGCAGGCGGCGGCCACGCTGGCGGAGATGTTCCCCGGGCGCTTCTGGATGGCGTGCGGGAGCGGCGAGTGGCTGAACGAGCACGTCGTCGGCGACTCGTGGCCGCCCAAGGCCGAGCGCAACGCGCGGCTGCGCGAGGGCGTGGACGTCATGCGCGCGCTCTGGGCGGGCGAGACGGTGACGCACCGCGGCCTGATCACCGTGGACGAGGCGAAGCTCTACGTCCGCCCGTCCGAGCCGCCGAAGGTGGTGGCCGCCGCGCTCAGCGAGGAGACGGCGGAGTGGGCGGGCGAGTGGGCCGACGGGCTCATCACCGTGGTGGGCGAGAAGGAGGGGATGCAAAAGATCATCGACGCCTTCCACCGCGGCGGCGGCGAGGGGAAGCCGCTGTACCTGCAGGCGCAGCTCTCGTTCGCGAAGACGGATGGCGAGGCGCTGGAGGCGGCGTGGCGGCAGTGGCGCGCGGCGATGCATCCCAGCCCCGTCCTGGCCCAGCTGAAGCTCCCCGCGGAATTCGACGCGGCGGCCGAGTACACGCGCCGCGAGGACGTGGCGAAGAAGATGCGCATCTCCGCGGACCCGGAGCGGCACCTGGAGTGGCTGTTGGGCGACACCGAGCTGGGGTTCGAGGAGATCAACCTCCACTGCGTGAACCGCCGCGAGCAGGAGCGCTTCATCGAGGTGTTCGGCGAGCACGTGCTGCCGCAGTTGCGGAAGGCGTAGAAAGCATCGTTCGGGCAATCCGGGGCAGAAAAGATACGAAACTCAGCGTGGGGGTGGGATTCGCAGTCCGTCCGCGACGCCGCGCCCTCTCCGGCCGGCCGAGGCCGTCCACCTCTCCCGTACCGGGCCCGTACCGGGAGAGGTAGCCAGGACAGATCACCGCTACTCCCCAGCATCCTCGCAACCCGGCCTGGAGCGTGCGCGGGAGCGCGGGAGCCACCTCCTCCCGGAACGGGAGGGGGTCGCGCCCTCCGGCGCGGGGGGAGGGCGCGAGGGCGAGGACCCGCGCGGAGGCATGAGGACGCGCTGTGTCGAACCCGCGGATGTTGGCGGAGACCGCGTAGATCGGAGACTCGACCCCGGGAGCCGGAGACTGGATGCACGCCGACTATCTGTGGTGGCAGCGGGGGGTGGTGTACCAGGTGTACCCGCGCTCGTTCATGGACGCGAACGGCGACGGTGTGGGCGACCTGCCGGGGATCACCTCGAAGCTGGACCACCTGCGCTGGCTGGGGGTGGACGCGGTTTGGATCAGCCCCATCTACCCCAGCCCGATGGCGGACTTCGGGTACGATGTGTCGGACTACCGCGGCATCCATCCGCTGTTCGGCACCATGGACGACTTCGACCGGCTGCTGCGCGAGGCGCACGCGCGCGGGCTGAAGGTGCTCCTCGACTTCGTCCCCAACCACTCGTCCGATCAGCACGTGTGGTTCCGGGAATCGCGCTCGTCGCGCGACAACCCCAGGCGCGACTGGTACATCTGGCGCGACCCGGCGCCCGGCGGCGGGCCGCCCAACAACTGGCTGAGCAACTTCGGCGGGCCCGCGTGGACGCTGGACGAGCGCACCGGCCAGTACTACTACCACGCCTTCCTCCCCTCGCAGCCCGACCTGAACTGGCGCAACCCCCGGGTGGTGGACGCCATGCTCGGCGTGCTGCGCTTCTGGCTGGAGCGCGGGGTGGACGGCTTCCGCGTGGACGTGATCTGGCACCTGATCAAGGACGACCAGTTCCGCGACAATCCCCCGAATCCCGACTTCAAGCCCGGCGGCAACCCTTTCCACCAGTTCGCGCCCGTCTACACCACCGACCGCCCCGAGGTGCACGACGTGATCGGGCGGATGCGCGCGCTCTTCGACGAGTTCGACGAGCGGGTGCTGATCGGGGAGATCTACCTGCCCGTGGAGCGGCTGGTGACGTACTACGGGGCGGACATGAAGGGCGCGCATCTCCCCTTCAACTTCCAGCTGATCCAGGCGAAGTGGGACGCGCGCCACATCGCGGGGATGGTGGAGGAGTACGACGCGGCGATCCCCGCGGGCGGATGGCCCAACTGGGTGCTGGGGAACCACGACCAGCACCGCATCGCCACGCGGGTGGGGGCGGAGCAGGCGCGGGTGGCCGCGGTGCTGCTGCTGACGCTGCGCGGCACGCCCACCCTGTACTACGGCGACGAGATCGGGATGCGCGACGTGCCCATCCCGCCGGACCGCGTGCAGGACCCGTTCGAGAAGAACGTCCCCGGCCAGGGCCTCGGCCGCGACCCCGAGCGCACGCCCATGCAGTGGAGCGCGGAGCCGAACGCCGGCTTCACCACGGGCGAGCCGTGGCTGCCGGTTGCGGAAGATTTCGCCACGGTGAACGTGCAGGCGGAGCGCGACGACCCCCGGTCGATGCTCTCGCTCTGCCGGCGCCTGATCGCGCTGCGGCGAGCCGAGCCGGCGCTGGCGGTGGGCAGCTACCGCTCCGTCCGCGCCGACGGCGACGTGCTGGCGTACCTGCGCAGCGCCGGCGGCTGCCACTTCCTGGTGGTGCTGAACCTGGGCGCCGCGCCGGCCGTGCTGAACCGCCGCGAGTTCGATCCCCCGGGCGTCGTGGCACTCGGCACCCGGCTGGAGCGCGAGGGCACGCGCATCGAGGGCGATGTCGGTCTGGCGCCGAACGAGGCCGTCGTCATCCGGCTGGAGACCGAGCCGCCGTCGCGGTAGCCGGCGCGGCGAGGTTCAGGAATCAGAGGAAGGGAGACGGAACGTCCTCGGCGATGATGCCGGCGGCGCCGGCCCGAGCGAACAGCTCGTGGATCGCGCGCACGCCTTCGTCGCCCAGGTCCGCGGTGAAGCGGTTGACGTACAGGTCGATGTGCTGGCGCTGCACGGCTTCGTCCATCTCCTGCGCGTGGGCGCGGACATAGTCCTTCCATGCGTCCGGATGCGCGAAGGCGTGCTCGACGGAGCGGCGGATGGCGTCGTCCACCGCGCGGATGGTGTCCGCGCCCAGGTCGCGGCGCGCCAGGATGCCGCCGAGCGGGATCGGCAGCCCCGTCGTCCGCTCCCACCACTCGCCCAGGTCCACCACCTTCACCAGCCCGTGCTGCGGATAGGTGAAGCGCGACTCGTGGATGATGAGCCCCGCGTCCACATCCCCACGCTCCACCGCGGGCATGATGTCGCTGTACACCATCTCCACGCCCGCCGCCGCGCCCGGCGCGAAGAGGCGCAGCAGCAGGTTCGCTGTCGTGTTGCGGCCGGGGATGGCGATGCGCTTCCCCGCCAGCTCCTCCGCGGTGAACGGCTGCCGCGCGACGACCAGCGGGCCGCACCCGCGCCCCAGCGCGCCGCCGCTGCGCAGGAGCACGTAGTTGCGCACCAGGTGGGGGGTGGCGCCGTACGACACCTTCGTCACGTCCAGCACAGCCTCGCCCGCCAGCCGGTTCAGCGTCTCCACGTCCTCCAGCCGTTCGCGGAACGCCAGCCCCTCCGCGCCCACCAGCCCGCTCACCAGCGCGTGGAAGATGAACGTGTCGTTCGGGCACGGCGAGAAGCCGAGCGTGAGCGTGCGTGTATCGATATCCGTCCCGGTGATCGTCATCGTGGATCCTGAGTCTGCATTCGTGTCGCCAAGAAGCCTCGAACTGCCGCTTCCACACCTTCTACCCCGCGAACACCGTTTCCCGCGCGGCGACGAGGGCGCGGACCGCCCGCTGCGCCGCTTCCGCCGCGGCGGCCAGGCGCCAGCGCGAGAGGTCGCGGTCCTCGACCAGGTTGCTGACCGCGCGCAGTTCCAGGAAAGGGACGTCGTAGATCGCGGCGACGTGGGCCAGCGCGGCGCCCTCCATCCCCTCGCACAGCGCGTCGTCGATGCGCCCGGCCATCTCGGCGCCTCGCGCGGCCGTCCCCGAGCACGCGGACACGGTGACGAACGGGCCCACGCGCACGTACACGCCGGCGGACGTGAGCGCGTCCGCGGCGCGCTGCACGCGGGCGGCGTCGAGGACGATCTCGTTGAACACGCGCCGGCCTCCGCGGTCGATCAGGGGGATGCCGATCCCCTCCGTCGACATCCACCCGCCCGGCGCCTCCACTCCCTCGTCGCCATAGACGGCGCGCGAGGCCAGCGCCACGTCGCCGATGCGGAGGCCGGAGCCGTCGTACGCGCCGCCCACGCCGAAACCGATCACCCCGCGCACCGTGCGCGTCTCCAGCAGCGCGGTCAGCCCCTGCGCCGCGTTCGTCTTCCCCATCCCCGCGGGAAAGACGATCACGGGCGCGCCGTCCAGCACGCCGGTCCACGCCGCCTTGCGGCCGATCTCCACCTCCGCGGCGCGGGCCAGGCCGTCCACCAGCCGCCGGCACTCCAGCGGAACGGAGCAGATCAGGGCGATGGGAGTCGTCATGCCCGGTCGAACGTGCGGAATTCCCAACGCACGTGTGACGACCGGCTATGGATCCTTCGGCCTGCCGTCTCCGGCGTGTGGACCCGTTCAGCGTGGCCGGCCTCAGGATGACGTCTGGGGGAGTGTGTCGAATGCACGGTCGATCTCGAGATCTGGCATCACCGTCGGCCGGGGCCGGGGGCGCGCGGGTTGCCGGGAGCGTTGCGAGCGCTGAATTTACCGCCCCGGGCGCCGCGCGGCCAACCGCGCCGGGCCACCCACCGCCCCACCCGCGAAGGACCGTGGATGCCGACCGCTCGTTCCATCGACCGCCCCCACCCGCGCGCCGGGGCCTGATGCACCGCGCCGCCACCCTCGCCGTCGCCGCGCTGCTCGCGGGGATGGGATGCGCCCCCCGTCCCCGCCCCGCGCCGGTTCCGCCCCCCGCGCCGCCTCCGCCGCCCGCCACGCCCGCGTTCACCGCGGCGGAGGTGTGGACGGCGCAGCCCGGCGTGGTGCTGCGCGGCGACTCGTCGTCCACCACGCTGCCGTGGATGTTCATGCGGCTGGCGGTGGTGCGCGTGGACAGCTCCGAGCTGGTGGTGCGCTGCATGGTGTGCCGCGGCTTCCCGCAGGGCCGCGTGCCGCGCGACCGCGTGGTGTACGAGGTCCGCGGCGTGGCCGACGCGCAGAAGCTGGAGCTGCCGGACTTCGCGCTGGCCGTGCGCGACGCCGCCCGCCGCCGCGACCTGGAGGCGCTGCGCCGGGTGATGTCGCGCGACTTCGTGTATTCGCTGGATTATCCGGAGGGCGTGCTGGAGGCGATGGCCGCGTGGCAGGGCCGCCGCTCGGGCGACATCGAGCGGCTGCCGGGGCTGCTGGACCGGGGCATCGTGAGCACCGGCGGCGGAGGGATCTGGGCCGCGCCCCCCGAGTTCGTCACCCAGCGCGGCTACGCCGACCTGCGCGCCGGCTTCCGCCGCGGCCCCAACGGCTGGGAGCTCACCTTCCTCGTCCGCCCCGAGATCGCCGAAGGGCTGGTGCACTGACGAAGTGCGGAAGTGCGGAAAGTGCGCTGGCTCGCCTGGAACCAGCGCACTTCCGCACTCACGCACTTCCGCACTTTTCCTAGCGGTGGACGCCCTCGCCCGAGATCACCGCGTCGGCGTAGCCGTTGTCGGGGTCGCCGCCGCGCTTCAGGATGCGGTCCACGATGCCGGGGCCGCGGTTGTACGCCACCAGCGCCATCCGCTTGTCGCCCTTGTAGTGGTCCAGCAGCTCGCGCAGGAACTTGAATCCGATGCTCAGGTTCACCTGCGGGTCGCGCAGGTCCGAGATCGTGACGCCCTTGCGCATCCCGCGCGCCGTGGCGGGCATCAGCTGCGTCAGGCCGATGGCGCCCACGTGGCTGGTGGCGCTGGTCTTGAACTCGCTCTCGGTGCGCACCAGCCCGAAGGCCACGTCCGGCTCGATGTTCTCCTGCAGCGCCAGGTCGTAGATGTTCTCGGCCAGCTCGCGGCTCAGCCCCATCTCGCCGTAGCGCTGCAGCTTGTCCTGGATCACCTGCTCGCGCGCCGTGGTCCGGGTCTCGGCCTGCTCGGTGGCCACCGCGCGCCAAGCGTTGCCCACCGCCTGGTCGTTGATCGGCACCACGTGGGGCATGATCCCCACCTGCTGCTCGTGCGCGGGGTCCACGCGCTGCTGGCTGTAGCGGGCCACCGCCAGCGGCGCCGCGGCGCCGGCCACGCCCAGGCCGATCAGCCCGTGGCGCACCGGATTGCGGCGCAGGCGGTCGAACGCCGAGCTGCGCTTGCGGCGCAGCCGGATCCCTTCGTCCACGCGGCGGTCGCCGGCGCCGTCGTAGGCGCGGCGGTAGCGGTGCGGCGGCCGCTGCGGCGCGTCGAGCGCCTCCACGGCGGGAAAGCGGCGGTGCGCGCGGCCCACGGAATGCTTCGGCGCCGGGGCGCCGCGCTCCCAGGGTGGCGGGGGACGTCTGCGGGTGGGTTGCATCGGGGCCTCGCCCTCCAGAGCTGCAAGTTAGCATCTGCCAATAACTTACCATCCCATCCAAGCGCTGTCCACCGATGCAGTTTGCGTGCCGTCGAAGCATCCGTTTACACGGAGATCGTCCCCAGCGGGTCGGGCGTTGCGATCCGTCTCCCGCGCGGCCATCTTTCGCGGTCCACGCAGTCGCAGATCCCCAGGCGCGGAGGTGGTGCATGTCCGCGGCTCGCAGCGCCGGACGGCCATGAAGTACGTCACCCCGCTGATCTTCCTGCTGCTGGTGATCGTGGGCGTCAAGCTGTCGGACTCGGTGTACCGGTGGCTGCGCTTCGGCCCCGAGCGCGAGCAGGTGAAGACGCTGCGCACGCAGCTGGTGGACGCCGGCGCGCAGATGGTGCGCACGCGGCAGGAAAGCGACAGCATGCGCAGCGTGATCCACGCCGACGACGCGGCGCTGGAGCGCGAGCAGGCCGGATTGCGCCGCTACGACGCGCAGGCGCAGGACGGCGCGCTTCCTCCCGACGTGTACGAGCGCTACCGCGTGGAGCTGCGCCGGTACAACGACCACGTGGTGCGGCGCAACGCCAAGCTGGGCGTGTGGCAGGAGATCCTGGCCCGCAACCACGCCGCGGTGGGCCGCTACAACGTGCTCAGCGACAGCATCCGCGACCTGGCCACGCGCATGGGCGACCCCTACTACAGCGTCCCCACGCCCGCCGAGGCCGCCATCGAGCGGGGATTGCTGAAGCCTGTAACGCCTTAGGTTCGTTCGACGCGGAACGACGATCGGCCCTCGCCCACATTCCTGGGCGGGGGCCGGTTCCGTTGGAGCGAACGAGACGGCTTGCGGGGGCTCGGGATGCTGCTGCCCGGCATCCATGCGTCTCCTCGGCCTCGCGCCGCCCTCTCCCCGCGCCTTAGAGCGCTCGCCCTCTCCCGTACCGGGCGAGGGGGGCTGCCCGGCTATCGGCGCGGCCTGCAATCTCTGGTCACACCATCAGTTCAGACGTGCCGGGATGCCGGTCAAGCTACCTCTCCCGGTACGGGAGAGGTGGACGGCCTATGCCGGCCGGAGAGGGCGCGAGGCATCGGACGCACTCCCGCACTTTCGCACTTTCGCACTTTCGCACCCAATGCGAAGGGGAGGCCCGCACCCGAGCCTCCCCCTCGCACCGCCATCTCCGCCGCGCCGAAGCCGGCAGTCAGTTGTGCCCGCTGCCGTGGTGCCCCTCGCTCTCGAAGCCGTGCTCGGCCTCGGCCTCGAGCTCGGCCACGCGGCCGTTGAACTGCGTCAGGTCCAGCACGTTGGCCCCCGTGCGGAAGAAGGCGGCCGGGTCCAGCAGCACCGCCACCTGCGCGCTGGTGTTCCCCTCGGCCACGGTCAGCGGCGGGTTCAGCGGCAGCGTCAGCTTCACCTCGGCGCGGGCGAACACGCGGAAGTCCGTCGCGGTGCCGCCGGTGGGCGTGAAGGTGCCCGTCACCAGCATGCTGGCGTTGGCCGGCCAGTCCGGCACCTGCTGGCGGATGCTGGTGAAGAGCGCCGCCACCGCCTGCTGGCTCACGTCGTCGTCGTCCTCGTGGTCGTCGTCGTCGCGCAGGTCCAGGTTCTTCACGCGGAAGCGCACCGCGGTGAAGGTCCCCGGCGGCACCGTGCCGGTGGTCACCGTAAGCTGGCTCCCGTCCAGCGGCAGCGTCAGGAACTGCGGCCCCGCCTGGAACTCGCACTCGCCGGCCTCGTGGTTCGGGCCGTCGTCGCTCCCGCCCGAGCGGTCGGCGCTCACCGCCGCCGTGGTCGTGGCTCCGCAGCTGGAGCCGTCGGCGCCGCGCAGCTCGAAGCGGCTGACCACCAGCTTGATGTCGGTGATGTTGAGGGTGCCGTTCGTTCCCGTCACCGTCAGCCCGGTGCCGGTGGCGAAGAGCGGGCCGGCGGCGGCGCGCGAGGCGCTCACGCCGGTCGAGACGCCCATGCGGATCTGCACCTGTCCGGGCGCCGAGGCGCCGGTGCCGTCGCCGCTGCAGGCGGCCAGCGCCAGCGGCGCCAGCACGACGGGGAACGCGAGGATGGATCGGAACTTCATGGTGTGCTCCTGCGGGTTCGGCGGCGCCTCGGGGCGGCCGCGGTGTGGGTCGGGTTCGGCAGGCACAGGGTGCAACGGGTGGACCGTGGGCGACTACGGACGTTTACCACCGCCGGAAACCCGCGCCGCGTCTGGATAATCGTGACAACGGAGAATGGGCGCCGTCCGGTTCCGCTGGCGATCATTGTCTCGCCACGCTACACTCCATGACGTGCGGCGAGCCACGCCGCCCCCGAACCGCCACTCCACCCCGTCCCACCGCGCACTCGCCGCCCGTGACCCAGCTCCTGGTCGTCGCCCGCTCCGATTCCTTCTCGCAGCTCTGGCCTCAGCTGGCCGAGGGCGCGGGGGCGGAAGCACGCGTGGTGGGCGCCCCCGACGAGGCCGCCGGCGCCGCCGACGCCCTCGCCGTCCTCCTCTCCGTGGCCGGGGTGGAGGAAGAGGCGGAGCCGGCCATCCGCGCGCTCGCCGCCGCGGGCGCGCCCGCGCCCCTGGTCATCGGCGCGCGGGCGGACCACCGGCTAGCGGTGGCCCTCGTGCGCGCGGGCGCGGCGGACTACTTCGCGCTCCCCGGCGACCTGGAGGCGCTCCGCGCGGAGGTCGCCGACCGGGCGAAGCGGCGGCAGGCGCGCGAGGCGGGCGGGCGGCTGGCGGCGGCCGAGAAGCACCACTTCGACTTCTCGCGCATCATCGGCCGCAGCCCGCAGCTGCGCGCCGCGCTCGACCGCGCCGCGCGCATCATCCCCCGCGACCGCGCCACCATCCTGGTCACCGGCGAGACGGGGACCGGGAAGGAATTGCTGGCCCAGGCCATCCACTACAACGGCCCGCGCGGCCCCGCGCCCTTCGTGGAGCTGAACTGCGCCGCCGTTCCCGCCGGGCTGCTGGAGACCGAGCTGTTCGGCCACGAGCGCGGCGCCTTCACCGACGCGCGCACCGCCAAGCCCGGCCTGTTCGAGGCGGCCGACGGGGGCACGCTCTTCCTGGACGAGATCGGCGACCTGCCGCTGCCGCTGCAGGGGAAGATCCTGAAGGCGCTGGAGGAGAAGCAGGTGCGCCGCGTGGGCGCCGTGCGCGGGCGCGAGGTGGACGTGCGCATCATCGCCGCCACGCACGTCGACCTGGCGTCGGCGGTGCGCAAGGGCGAGTTCCGCGAGGACCTGTTCTACCGCCTGAGCGTCATCCCCATCCACCTCCCCCCCTTGCGGGAGCGGGGCGACGACGTGGTGTTCCTGGCCGAGCACTTCCTGCGCACGCTGGCCGACCAGTACGCCATGGACCCGCCCGCGCTGGCGCCCGACGTGCGGCGCGCGCTGCTGGTGCACACCTGGCCGGGGAACGTGCGCGAGCTGCGCAACAGCGTGGAGCGCGCCCTCCTGCTGGGCGACGGCGGGCTGGACCCGGCCGACCTCTTTCCCTCCCTCGGCGGAGCGGAGGGCACGGGCGGCGGAGGCGGCGCCATCCCCTTCCCCGCCACCCTGGCCGAGATCGAGCGCAGCGCCGCCTTCGCCATGATGGAGCGGATGGAGGGGAACAAGAGCGCGGCCGCCGAGGGGCTGGGCATCTCCCGGTCGCGGCTGTACCGGCTGCTGGAGGGGACGGACGACGATGTTGCGGAATGAGACAAGCCGTCCCGCCCCGGAACATACGCCGTCGCGCGAAGTACAGGCGTGGCGCGGGTTTCCGCGCGGTTCGCGGCTTGCCCCGTTGGGGGACGGAACGCGATCCACCGCACCCACCGTGAAGTGCCTGCCATGCTGATCCGACGTATCCTTCCAGCCGCCGCGCTGCTCCTGGCCGGTGTCCTGTCCTCCTGCGGCGACGGCTCGCCCTCCGGCCCCACCGAGAAGCCCGGCAGCGAGCTGGTCTTCCTGCGCGTGGCCGGCAACGCCCCCGCGCTGCAGACCGACCGCATCCAGTTCTGGGCCAAGGTGGGCGACGGGATCGAGCGGGAGATCCGCTACGCCAACACCGAGCCGGGCTACAACGGCGACGAGTGCCTGGAGTTCAAGATCCCCGGCAACGGCCTGTGGAAGAAGCCCGACGGCTCGCTCTTCCAGCGGGGCGACTCGGTGCTCATCTCCATCCGCGTGGTGGACCTGCAGCACTTCTCCTTCGAGTTCCAGCCGGCGGGGCTGCGCTTCAGCCCCGACCACCCGGCCGAGCTGCGCCTGTCCTTCCGCTGGGCCGACCCCGACCTGAACGGCGACGGCGTGGTGGACGACCGCGACCGCAGCTTCAACTTCGGGATCTGGAAGCAGGAGGCCGACGGCCTTCCGTGGGTGCGCATCGGCACCAGCCGCGACAGCGACCTGCAGGAGCTGCGCGCCGACATCTCGGGGTTCACGAAGTACGCCATGGCCGGCGGCTGAGACACGGACCGATGGACGCCCCGACCGCTCCCGTCCTTTCGCTCGACGAAGCCCGCGCGCTCCGTGCGTCCGGCCAGTGGCAGCCGCTGGCCGAGCGGACCACCGCCCTGGGCGACGAGGAGCTGTTCCGGGAACCCGAGCTCGCTTTCCTGAGCGCGGTGGGCCACCGCCGCATCGGGCGCACCACGCGTGCGCTCGAGCTGCTGCGCCAGGTGGAGCCCGAGGCCCGCCGCCGTGGCGACCAGCGGCTGCTGGCCGAGGTGGTGAACCTCACCGGCATCGTGCTCTGGGAATCGGGCCGCTCCGCCGAGGCCGAGGTCCGCTTCGGCGAGCTGCTGGAGTCGGCGGTGGAGTGGGGCGACGAGGAGGCCACGGCACGCGCCTGCAACAACCTGGGCGTGCTGGCCAATGTGCGCGGGCGGCGCGACTTGGCGCTCACCTACTACCAGCGCGCGCTGGCGGCCTACCAGCGGCTGGGGAACGTGGGCGGCCTCTCGCAGACGCACCACAACCTGGGGATCTCGTACCGCGACCTGCGCTTCGACCGCGAGGCCGACGCGCACTTCGGGCGGGCGGTGGAGCTGGCCGAGCAGTCGCAGCAGGAGGACGTGGTCGCGCTGGCCGAGGTGGAGCGCGCCAACCTGCGGGTGCGCTGGGGCGACGGGCGGCTGGCGGGGGAGATGGCGCGCCGCGCGCTGGAGCGCTTCCGCCGCATCTCCGACCCCACCGGCGCCGCGCAGGCCATCCGCGTCCTGGGCCTTGCCGCGCGCGCGGAGGAGCGCGACGACGACGCGGCCGCGCGCTTCGACGAGGCGCTGGAGATCGCCCGGACGCACGACGACGCCCTCCTGCGCGCCGAGGTGCAGCGCGACCGCGGCACCCTCCTCCGCGACCGCGGCGACCTGGCCGCGGCACGGGAAGCGCTGGCGGATTCGATGGAGAACTTCGCGCAGATCGGCGCCGCCGCCGAGGCCGAGGCCATCCGCGGCCTCATCGACGCGCTCGACGGCTGATCCGGAACGGCAGGGTTCCGCACAGAGAAGCAGGGCAGTAGAGGAGATCCATCATCCTCCGCCGCCCTGCTTCTCTTCTTTTCTCCCCGTGGAACCGGTCGTGGATGCCGGCTGCACGACATTTGCTCGCGTCGCGCTACCGGAGATGTTCGACGACCGAATGGACCGACGGAGGAGGGGATGATGAAGGGGATGATCCGGACCGCGCTGGGCGGCGCGGCGGTGATGGTGCTGGCGGCGTGCGGCTCGGCGGCGCCGGGGGGCGGCGGGGGATCGCCTACGCCGCTCACCTTCACGGTGCCGCTGTACGACGCGCAGGGACAGGAAGTCGCCCGCGCCACGCTCACGCAGGCCGGGCGCGACACCGTGCACCTGGCGGTGGACGCCACGCGCCTGCCCGCGGGAACGCACGGCACGCACCTGCACGAGGCCGGGCGCTGCGAGCCACCGCAGTTCACCACGGCGGGCGGGCACCTGAACCCGCTGGCGCGCAAGCACGGCCTGCGCAACCCGCAGGGCCCGCACCTGGGCGACCTTCCCAACCTGGTGGTGGGCGCGAACGGGCAGGGGCACATGGAGGCGCGCATCCTCGCCTCGCTGCGCCCCGGCCAGCCGCCGATCTTCGACGTCGACGGCACCGCGCTGGTCGTCCACGCCGGCGCCGACGACATGGTCACCGACCCGTCGGGCAACTCCGGCGCGCGCATCGCCTGCGCCGTCATTGCCACCCCCGCCGTGGGGAGCTGAGGACGATTTTGTAAGATCGTGCAACGCGGAGAAGCGGAGGAGCAGAGACGAACCACGTCTTCCGCTCCTCCGCTTCTTTGCGTGATATGAGATCCCCGCCTAATCCTCCACGCGCGACACCCGTTCGGCGCGGCGGCGCTCGCGGGCGGCCTCGCGGATCTCCCGCAGCACGGCGTTGAAGGCGCCGGCCGCCTGCGCGAAGGCGCCGCCGCGGCGCAGCGTGGTGGCGTCGGCGCCCACGAAGGCCGACACCGCGCGCCGCAGCGAGCGGTCGGTGGAGTAGCCGCACGCCCAGGCCGCCGCGTACACGGTGCGGCCGGGGTCGTCCAGGAGCATGCACGCCAGCAGGATGCGCATCCACGCCTGCACCTGGCGCGGCGGCGGCAGGTCGGCGCGCGCGCACCGCTCGGTGAGCGTGCGCGGCGCCACCGACAGCGCCCGCGCCAGGTCCGGCGCCCCGCCCCCCTCCACGGCCACCTCGGCCGCGCCCATCAGCAGGTTCCTCGCTTCGGCCCCCACGAAGGTCAGGAACGACTTCTCCAGCCGCCGCTTCAGCGGGCGCGCGTGCGCCTGCCGCAGCCGCGCGTGGATCCCGCGCGGCGTGCCCTCGGGCCCGGTGTCGATCATCTCTGACACGCCCCACTCCAGCAGCGTCTGCACGTCGGCCACGGTGTCGGCGCCCAGCTCGAAGGCGGCCACCACCGTGAGCGACGGGTAGTGCCGCAGCAGCTCGCGCAGCCGTGGAAAGGCGTCGCCCGCGCGGCGGCCGGCGTACGGGTCCAGCAGCACCACGGCCGACGGCGGTGCGGTGCGCACCGCCGTCTCCAGCTCCTCCCACCCCACCGGCGGCTCCACCACGTACGGGGGGTCCAGACGGTCCAGCCCGTTCAGCCGGAGTCCGTCCAAAACGATGACGCGCCGCGCGTTACGCCGCTTCATCCAGACCGTTCGTCGCGTTCGGGGCGGTCTTTTTCTCCGGGGTATGCGTTGACGGTGTCCACTTTCCACGGCGACCTTAGCCGCGCGAACGGGCATCCCGCCATCCCACACTCCTCGGAGGAAGCCATGAAAGCCAAGGTCCTGCTTGCCATCTGCGCCGTGTCGCTGGCCGTTGCCGCCTGCAACGCCACCACGCCGACCGCCCCGTCCAGCCGCTCGCCGAACACGCCGGCGATGGACGGAGTGGGTACGTTTGGCTCCGGCGGGTTCAGTGACACCACCAAGACCGAAGGCGGCCACTGAGCGAGGCGCGCGGCCGCGCGGGGGGCGTTATTCGCCATCCGAGCGGCCGCGCTCCAGCGAGGCGACCAACTCGTCGGCAAGCTCCTCACCGGAAGACCCGGAGGCACGGCGCTCGGGGACGAAGCCCTCGACGCCCTCCATCTCCTGTTGCTCGACCGCGGCGGCCAGCGCGTCGGCACGAACGATCACATTCGACTCGCTGCGCAGCTTTGCGGCTTCACCAGCGTCGTGCGCCAGGGCAAGTGCCTCCGGCCAGTCGCGGAGTGATGCCGCCCCATATGCCATCTCCAGAATCGCCACCGCGAGCGCTTCTCTGGTCACCAGTTGCGGAACGAGCTCCTCCGCCTCGCTGCGGAACGCTGCGAATCCCGCGCGATCTCCGGTTCCGGCCACCGCACGGGCGGCGTTCGCGACCACTCGCAGCGCGTCGTCCGGAGCGGAGAAGTAGGGCCGGACAGCCTGGAAGACGGAGAGTGCGCGGTGGAAGTAACCCTGCGTCATCCAGAAGTACGCAACGTCGTGCGCCAGCTTCGGAATCCTGCGGTCGGTGGGACGATACGCCGCGAGCGCGCCACGCGCGTAGAACTCCGCGTCGGCGCGGTTGCTCTCCTGGACGGCGATGGCGAACAGGTCGTGCATCGCCATCGCCTCCTGCTCGCGCAGGTGGAAGCGTTGCGAGATCCGGAGCGCGCGAACGTGGTACTGGCGCGCGTCACCGTGGCGCCCGACTTCCAGCAGCAGGTTTCCCATCGACGTGAGCGACCTCGCCTGCGTCTCCCAGTCGCGCTGCGCCACGGCCAGGCGGTGCGCGCGGCGGAGCCACCGCTCGCCGTCGCGGGCGTTGCCGTGGCCGCGAAGGAGCCTTCCCGCGAGCCAGGCATAGCGCGGATGCTGCGGCGCCGTCCGCGCCGCGGCCTCGGCGAAGGCCAGCCCCACGCGCCGGGCCCCGCGCCCCAGCGCCCAGTCGGCCACGCACACGCACGCCCACGGCAGCCGCCCGCCCCCCGCGGCCGGGGCCGCCGCCAGCTCGCCCACCACCACCGCCAGCGGGAAGCGCGCCTCCGCCTCCAGCGACCCGCTCAGCAGGCGGTGCTCCCACCGCTCCATGTAGTCGCGGTCGAACACCTCGCGCCGCGCCCCCTCGGGCTCGGCCGTCCACAGCTGCAGGCAGCGCAGCACCTGCCACACCGCGAAGGCCGCATCGTGCGGAAGCTCGGCCAGCAGGTCGGGCGGAAGGGCGCTGCCGGTGGGAAAGGCGGAGGTCGCGGGGTCGTCGGTGGCGGCGGTTTGGGGGGGCATCATGGCTCCACTCGCGGGGGAAACGATGGGCATACTTTTGCGGCGTATTCTAAGCGGAAAAGTGCGTCTCGTCCACAGCGAGAACCGACCGCCCCGGATAGGCCATCGAAGACCGCGAATCACGCCTTGCGCGGATAAACCGGACAGAGTAAACTTGAAGTCACGTCCATTATGTCCCCCCGACCTGACGTCGGCTTCATTGCGGAGGCAACCGCCATGACGGATCGGCCCCTGGGAAACCTCGAGCGGCTGCGCGAGCAGGTGACCACGCGGGTGCAGGCCACCTCGCTGCGGGCGGTGGCGCGGCAGGTGGGGATGAGCCCCACCGGGCTGGAGAAGTTCCTGGCCGGCGGCACCCCCTACACGCGCAGCCGCCAGAAGCTGCAGGACTGGGCCGAGCGCGAAACTGGACGCCCCAGCAGCGACCTGACGCTCGAGGGCGTGGAGATCGCCATCGGCGCGCTGGTGCGCGACATCCCCGCGGAACACCGCGTGGAGGCCATCGCCCGGCTGGTGCGCACGCTGCGGGCGGTGTACCAGGGGCAGGGCACGTCGCCCCCCGACTGGCTGGACCAGCTCTCGGCCACCTGGCTGGACGAGGAGGCGGGCGGCGGGTGGCCCGAGCGGGGCGATCCGGACTCCGGGGAGCTCGACGACCTGGACGCGGACGACGCCTGACGCGCGCCAACGCGGCGGGGCCCGCGCCGCTGCGCGGGCCCCGCTCGCGTCCGACCGCTCCGAAAGACGGCTACGCTCGCCGGCTAATCGTCGTCATCGTCGTCGTCGCCCTCGGGCTCGTAGCCGCTCTCCTCCTCGATCATCTCGGTGAGCTGCGACCCCCAGGCGCTTTCCAGCAGGCGCCGCACGCGGGGGAAGCGGCCCATGATCTCGGCCATCTCGGGGCTCACGAACAGCTCCAGCACCTCGCTGCGCCGCCCGGCCTCTTCCTCCAGGAACTCCTTCAGCTCCTCGATCAGGTCGCGCAGGTCGCTCAGCAGCTCGGTGGGAAAGTGCCCCTCGTCCAGCGCCACCGCCGATTCCACCCAGTCGTGCGTCTGCGAGACCAGCTCGTCGAAACGCTCGTCCACCCGTGAGTCCGCCATTCCCGCGCTCTCCTTGGCCGTTCTCGATGTAAGGTCAGACAGGCCCGGGGGCCCGGTCCGCGTGCGAAAGATCCGTGGCTGTCCACGTGCGGGACACAGCGTAAAGGATGGGTGGGGGATGGTCAAGTGCCGCGCGCGAATTCTTCCTCCATCTTCCCCGCCCGCCGTGGGTCGAAGACGGGGTCGAGAGGATGAAGATCGCGGGTCCGATCACGAATCTTCCCCCATCCCCCATCCGCTCGCACCTTGCAGGATGGAGATGGAGACCGAGCGTCCGCGCGCGAAATCCTCCACCGTCTTCCCCCTCCGTTGCCGTGAAAGATGGAGATCGGGGGAGATGGAGATTCCGCCGTCGCCGGCCGATCCGCGCCGCGTGAGTGCCTGAATCTTTCCGCGCGGGGAGCGCGTAGACCGGCGCATCCGCAGTGGCAGCACCCGCTCGCACGCAGCTCCAGGAGACAACCCGTGGACATCCCCCGCAAGCCGGCGAAAAGCCGCCGGCGCTGGGTTTACGGCGGCGGCGCCCTTGCCGCGGTGGCGCTGGTGACGCTCGCGCTCACCCGCATCGGCCCGGCCGCGCCCGGCGTGGACCGCGCCACCGTGTGGACCGACACCGTGCGCCGCGGCGACATGGCGCGGCAGGTGCGCGGCCCCGGCACGCTGGTGGCCGAGGACATCCGCTGGATCAGCGCCGTCACGCAGGGGCGCGTGGAGAGCAAGGCGGTGCAGCCGGGAACCTCCGTGGCGGCGGGAACCATCCTGGTCACCCTCAGCAACCCCGACGTGGAGCGGCAGGCGCTCGAGGCACAGCGCCAGCTGACCGCCGCGCAGGCGGAGCTGACCACGCTGCGGACGAATCTCCAGAACCAGCTTCTCACGCAGCAGGGCGCCGTGGCGCAGATCCAGGCGCTGCACAACCAGGCGCAGCGGCAGGCGCAGTCCGCCGAGGCGCTGGCGCGGCAGAACATGGTTTCGTCGCAGGAGCTGGCCAAGGCGCGCGACGACGCGGCCGACCTGGAGACGCGGCTGAACGTGGAGCGCCAGCGGCTGGACTTCATGCGGGGCTCCATGCGGCAGCAGGTGGCCGGGCAGGAGAGCCAGGTGACCATGCTGCGGCGGCTGGCGGCGTTCAACCAGACGCAGATCGCGTCGATGCAGGTGCGGTCGCCGCAGAACGGCGTGCTGCAGGAGCTTCCGGTGGAGCTGGGGCAGTGGGTGAACTCGGGCGCCACGCTGGCCAAGGTGGTGCAGCCTGGCCGGCTGAAGGCCGTCCTCCGCATCCCCGAGACGCAGGCGAAGGACCTGACGGTGGGCCAGCGCGCCTCGGTCGACACGCACAACGGCGTGGTGGCCGGCCACGTGGCCCGCATCGACCCCGCGTCGCAGAACGGCACGGTGACGGTGGACGTGGCCCTGGACGGCGCCCTGCCGCGCGGCACCCGGCCGGACCTGTCGGTGGACGGAACCGTGGAGATCGACCGCATTCCCAACGCGCTTTTCGTCGGTCGCCCCGCCTACGGGCAGGCCGAGTCGACGGTGGCGATGTTCCGCCTCCTTCCCGGCGGCGGCGAGGCGGAGCGCGTGAGCGTGCGCCTGGGCCGCGGCTCGGCCAGCACGGTGGAGGTGCTGGGCGGGCTCAACGCGGGCGACGTGGTGATCCTGTCCGACATGAGCCAGTACGACGGGAACGCGCGGGTGAAGCTGAAGTAGCGGCGCGACGGGACCTCAACAGCGAAGGCCGCGCCCCCCGCGGGACCCTTTCCAGCATCGGGGCGGGCTTACGCCGGGATGCCGGGGAGCAGTCCCGCAGGGACTTTGTGCTGTCGTTGCCGCGATTTCATTCGCCTTCCCGCGGTTCGTCCCCGGGCGGCTCAAACCCTGGCGCGGCGGCGCGCATCCAATCCGGCTGAATGATCGTCGTGCGCCATGTTGATCTCCATCACCCCATCACCCTCCCGGAGGGGGACCCTGCCATGAAGCTGTCCGTCAACCCGATCGCCGTTGCGGCGGTGGCCATGCTCGCGCTGGCCGCCCCCGCGCACGCGCAGCGCGACTTCGACTGGTCGGGCGCGGTCGCCCCCGGCGCCACGCTCCGCGTCTTCACCGTGAACGGCACCGTCACCGTGCGGCAGTCGTCGGGCGGCACCGCGCGCATCCACGCCGAGACCCAGAACGCGAGCTCCGGCGACGAGATCCGCTACGTCACCGCCCGCAGCGGCGGCGACGTGCGCGTCTGCGCCGTGCGCGGCGACGCCACCTGCGACGACAACGGCGTGCACAGCGGCCGCGGCACGGCCTGGCGCAACCGCAGGGCGAAGGGGAACTTCACCGTGGAGGTGCCGCGCGGCGTGGTGGTGCGCGTGTCCAGCGGCAACGGCGACGTGACGGTGGACGGCGCCACCGCCGACGTGCACGCCAGCAGCGGCAACGGCGACGTGCGCGTGGGCACCGGCGCCGCCCAGGTGCGCGTGAGCACCGGCAACGGGGCGGTGATGGTGGACGGCGCCCGCGGCCCCGTGAACGCCAGCTCGGGGAACGGCCGCGTGGCCGTGACCACGTCGAACGGCCCGGTGAGCGCGTCCACCGGCAACGGGCGCATCGAGGTGGCGCTGGCGTCGCTGCGCGGCGCGGGCGACATGAGCTTCTCCAGCGGCAACGGCCCGGTGGTGCTCACGCTGCCGGCCGACTTCTCGGCCGACGTCGAGGCGAGCACGGGGAACGGCGGCTTCCAGAGCGACTTCCCGCTGCGCGTGGTCGGGCGGATGTCGTCGCACCGCGTGTCCGGCACCATCGGCCAGGGCGGGCGCCGGCTGCACATCTCCACCGGCAACGGCTCGATCACGCTGCGCCGGGCGGGGACGTGAACGGCAGGGAATAGGGGACAGGGACAGAACGGCGCGAGTCTGAGAGCCTGATGTTCGTCCCCGGATGACCTGAGGCGCGCCCTGACGATGAAGCGAGTCGAGACAACCCGTGTCTCGACTCGCTTCTCGTTCCTATCTCTCACGAGGTAGCGGAGAGCTGCTGTCCCGTCCTCCGTTACGCCCGGTTCAGGAATGCACGATCTCCGTCAATCCGTCGGCGCCGCGAGCTGGGTGAACTTGATGTCGAACGGGCACACGCCCGTGGTGACTGTGCGGTTCGCCGTGCTGCCGACCAGGCGGTACTCCTTGCCGGGGGCGTTGCAGCTCCCCGGGTTCAGCGTGTGCAGCCGCCCCGCGTAGTCCACCGCCACCGCCGACACCGGCGGCCCCCCCGCCGGCACGATCGGGTTGTCCAGCCCGCGCACGAACTGGTGGACGCCGGGGTTCCACTCCAGGATCCCGGTGCCGTACACGCCCACGTACACGTTCCCCGACACCCCCACGTCGACCGAGCCGGGGAACTCGCCGAAGCCGGTGAACACCTCCTCGGTGGCCGTGGCCAGGTTCAGCACCGACAGCGTGCCGTCGTTCCCGCCGAAGTGGCCCGCGTTCACGATGAAGAGCCGCGCCCCGCTCACCACCCCCGCCGTGGGGTTGATCCCCTGCAGCGACGCGGTGGCGTCGACCTTGTTGGCCGCGGTGATCACGCTCACCGAGCCGGGGCCGGCCGGCGCGAAGTTCACCAGGTTGGCGTTCAGCACGAACACCACGTCGGGCCCCGGCACCACCGTCTGCGGATACGTTCCCACCGCCAGCTCGGGCTTGATCGTCCCCGTCACCGCGTTCACCGGCGAGACGGTGTTGCGGTTGGGGTTGGCGATCATGACGATGGAGTCGTTCAGGAACGCCGCGCCGGTGGCCCCCGAGTTCGCGGGGAGCGCCACGGTGTGGGTGACCACGCCGGTGCGCAGGTCCACCACCACCGCGAAGGGATAGGTGCCCATCGGCACCACGGCCAGCCCGCCGCGCACCGCCGCGGCCACCGGGCTCCCCTGCGAGCCCAGCTCCACCGTGCGCACCACCGGGCTGGCGCTGTCGGGGGAGAGGATGCTGAGCGTGCGGCTCACGCTGTTGACGATCACCTCCACCCGCTCGGGGGCGCCGCCGCCGCCGGGGTCGCCGGGGCCGTCGCCGCCGCTGCAGGCGGCCAGCGTGGCGGCCAGGGAGAGAACCGCGAGCCGGCCGAGCCGGCGGAAGCTTTCGTTCGTCATCGAGCTTTCCAGTGTACGTCAGGGGTGATGGATCCCCGCGCGCGTCAGGCGCAGGTCGAAACGCACCCGCCGCCCCGGCTCGGGATAGCCGGCGATCAGCGACTGCTTCTCGTCGAAGATTCGGTCGATCGTCAGGGCGCCCGTCGCGGCCCAGCGGCCCAGCCGCCACGCCCGCGACACGCCCAGGTCCGCGCTCCAGAAGCCGGGGAGCGCGTTTACCTTCGCCGGGGCCGGGTACCTCAGCCCCGTGTAGCGCGCGGCCAGCTCCGCGCGCCACGGCCCCGGCGCCCACGCGGCCGTGAGCAGGCCGCTGCGCGCGGGGCGGTACGCCACCTGGATCCCGCTGTCCCGCCCGTCCAGGATGTAGGTGATGCGGGCGATGGACCACGAGCCGGCCACGCGCAGGCCGGCCGCGGGGAAGTTCGCCTCCGCCCGCGCGTCCATCCCCCGGCGCGCGACGTCCACGTTGCGCGGGCTCCAGCGGAAGGCGAAGTCGGGGAGCCACACGATCATCCCCTTCACGTCTCCCGTGTACCCGGCAGCCGAGACGGTGAGCCCCGCGCCGCCCCTCTCCACGCCCAGCGACGACGAGATCTCCCACTCGCTGGGCACGCGCTCGGGGCGGAGCGCCGGGTTGGGGACCACGCCCACTCCCTCGCGGAAGAACTGGTCGCCCAGCGACGGCGGGCTGAACGAGCTGCGGTTGGCCACCTGCACCCGCAGCGCGCCCACCCGCGTCCCGGCCGCCAGCGCGCGCGAGGCGAACCACTCGCGCGCCACCCCGTCGCGGTCCACCCGCCCCTCCGCGGAGAGGTCGAGCGGGAGACGGGAGATGGAGATGCCCCCCGCCGCGTGCGCGAACGCGCCGAAGTCATGCCGCGTCCGCGGCGCGCGGTCCGACAGCGCGCCGGCGTCCACGTGCTGCGCCCCCGCGTCGATCCCGCCGCCGACGGTCCGCACGAGACCGACATCGCCCAGCGCCCGCTCCGCCTCCACGCGCACGTCGCCGGTGCGCACGCGGGTGGTGTCGTCGTACGGCAGGCCGAACGGCGGCGCCGGGTCGGCGAAGCGGACGCGCTGCGCGGCGCCCGTCACCCGCGCGGAGAGCGTCGTCCGCGCGCCCACGCGCCGCCAGCCCAGCGACGCCCGCCCGCGCCCCATCTCCTCCCTCGCGTCCGGCGAGGGCGTGTGCCCGGTGCCGGGAAGGCCGCGGCGGAGGGCGTCCCATCCCCCCCGCACCCGCAGCTCGCCGCCCGCGAGGGGAGAGGACACCGCGCCGAACGCGCTCCACTCGCCCAGGTCGTCGTTGGTGCGGCGGACCCTGGTGGGGTCGTTCGCGTCGCGGAGGTAGTCGAAGCCGCCACCGATGCGGCGCAGGTGGCCGCCCGCGCTCCACGCCGTCCGCCCCACCGCCATCCCCATCTCCCCTCCTCCCGACCATTCGCCGAGGGTGCCGGCGGAAAGCTCCAGCGATTGCCGCGCCGCGGCGGCGCGCGTCTCCACCAGCACCACGCCGGCCTGCGCCCGCGGCCCGTACCGCGCCGTCCGCGCACCGGGGAGCACGGTCACGCGCTCCACGCTCGACGCGGGGACGGCGCTCAGGTCCGCCTCGCCGGTCACGGGGTCGTTCAGCGCGGCGCCGTCCACCAGCACCAGCACCTCGTCGGCCGCGCTCCCGCGGATACTGACGGTGCGCGCACCAGTCGGCCCGCTCCCCCGCACCACCACGCCGGGGACGCGCTCCACCACCTCGGCGGCGGTGCGCGCGCCGCTCGCCTCGATCTCCGCGCGTCCCACGCTGCCACCCGCCGCCTCGGCTTCCGCCGTCACCGTGAGGGCGGAGAGGGTGACCGGAACCGGCTGGAGGGTGATGGAGATACGCGCCGTCTCGCCGTTGCGCACCGTCGCGGCGACATCCTGTAACGCATATCCCGCCCGGCGAATGACGACGTGATACGATCCGGGCTCCAGCCCGCGCAGCCGGAACGCCCCCGCGCCGTCGGTCCGCGCCGCCAGCGCCGTCCCCGCCAGCTCCACCGCCGCCGCCGCGACCGGCGCCCCCGTCGCCGCATCCGTCACCGTCCCCGCCAGCTCCCCCGGGAACTGCGCCAGCAAGGGCGTGCGGGAGATGAGCAGCAGGGCGATGACGAGCAGCGCGGTCCGCAATGGAGGGCGCGATCGTTGGAACCCGACAAAGGAGACGTCATCCTGAGGCCGGCCACCCCGACGGCGCGGCATGCGCGACACTTCGCAGGCCGAAGGATCTATAGCATCCGCCAGCACTGAGCAGCCGAAGCGCGCGGAAGCATGGCCGCGTCCAGCCGACGACCGCCTGGCATCGGAGCGCGTCTTCGGCTGAGTGCTGGGGGCGACTATGGATCCTTCGGCCTGCACGCATCCGTGCGAACCAGAGTTCGGCGCGGCCGGCCTCAGGATGACGTCCGCGGTGGTGATGTCTGAATCGCGCAACTCGGGCGCGGATGCGCCCCAACCCACCTGGCACTGGGCACTCGGCACTGGGCACTGATTACGCCGCATCCGCCGCCTCCCGCGCGCCGGACATCTGCGCGCACGCCTCGCCGGAGAGGGGGACGACCTGCGGCGCGCCGGCGTCCGGGCCGGGGCCGGGGTGCCGGTCGATGCGCACGGGCCAGCCGTACACGCGCTCCACCGTCTCCCGGGTGAGCACCTCCTCCGGCGCGCCCGCCGCGGCGATGCGGCCGCGGTCCAGCAGCACCAGGCGGTCGGCGTAGCGCGCGGCCAGGTTCAGGTTGTGCGTCACCAGCAGCACCGTGGTCCCCGCGCGGCCCAGGTCGCGCAGCAGCTCGAAGATCGCCATCTCGTGGCTGATGTCGAGCGCCGCCGTGGGCTCGTCCAGCGCCAGCGCGCGGGGCTCCTGCGCCAGCGCGCGCGCCACCCGCGCCCGCTGCCGCTCGCCGCCGGAAAGGGTGGAGATGGGGCGGTGCGCGAAGGCCAGCACGTCGCAGCGGCGCATGGCCCGCTCCACCGCGCGGCGGTCGGCGTCGCCCTCGCGGCGCCAGGGGCCCAGGTGCGGGTAGCGGCCCATCGCCACCATCTCCCGCACGGTCATCGGGAACGCCGCCTCCTCGCCCTGCGGCACCACGCCCACGGCGCGCGCGATCTCCTCCCGTCCCCAATCCCCCACCGCCCGCCCGTCCAGCTCCACCGATCCCGCCGACGGCCTCAGCGTTCCCAGCAGCAGCCGCAGCAGCGTCGACTTTCCCGAGCCATTGGGCCCCAGCACGGCGGTGCACGTCCCCGCCGGGATCTCCACCGTCACCCCGTCCACCGCGGGGCGATTCGACTCGGGATAGCGGAAGGTGACGCCGCGGCAGCTCCAGCCGTTCACGCGCCCCTCCCGCGCAGGAGCCAGACGAAGAAGGGGACGCCGACGAACGCCGTCACCACGCCCACGGGCAGCTCGGTCGGCGCGGCGGCGGTGCGCGCCAGCGTGTCCGCCAGCACCACGAACGCTGCGCCCAGCAACACCGACGCCGGAATGAGGAAGCGGTGGTCGGGCCCCCACAGCATCCGCACCACGTGGGGGACGACGAGGCCGACGAAGCCGATCACCCCGCTCACGGCGACCGCGCCCGCCGTCAGCAGCGACGCCGTCCCGTAGGCGAGCAGCTTGGTCCGCTCCACCCGCGTCCCCAGGTACGCGGCGGTCTCTTCCCCCACGGAAAGGAGGTTGAGCGGGCGGGCCAGCGCCATCAGCAGCACCAGCGCGGGGACCATGGCCACGGCCAGGAGGGAGATGCCGCGCCAGGTGGCGCCGGAGAAGCTTCCCATGATCCAGAAGATGGCCGAGCGGAAGGCGTCCGCGTCCGCGAAGGTGAGCGCCAGGAGGATGCACGCGTTGAAGAAGGCGCCGACGACGACCCCCGCCAGCAGCAGGATGCGCGTGTCCAGCGCCCGCCCGACGACGGCGGCGATGCGGAAGACGAGGACGATGGCGATCACCGCCCCCGCCAGCGCCGCCGCCGCCACGATCCCCCCCGACGCCGCCGCGCCGCCCAGCGCGATCGCGAACACCGCGCCCACGGCCGCGCCGCCGCTGATCCCCAGGATGTACGGCTCCGCGAGCGGGTTGCGCAGCAGCGCCTGGAAGGTCGCGCCGCTGGCCGCCAGCGAGCCGCCCACCATCGCCGCCAGCACGGCGCGGGGGAGGCGGAGGCGGCGCACGATGGCCACGTTGGTCGGGTCCCCCGCGCCGCGGACGCCGTCCACCACCTGGCGCAGGGTGAGCGGCACCGCACCCAGCCGCACGGCCAGCAGGAGCGCCGCGGCCACGATCGCCGCGAGCAGGGCCAGGCGCGCGAGCGGCCTCATCGCCCCTTCACCCCGGGGTGGATGGCGTCGCGGATGGCCCGCGCCGCTTCGGCCAGGTGCGGCCCCGGCTGGTTCACCACCTGCGAGGGAACGGGCACGCCGCGCCCCTCGCGCAGCGCCCGCAGCTCGCGCCAGCCGACCGCCGTGCGCATCGCCTCCAGCCGCACCATCCCCCGCTCGCCCACGGGTACCAGCACGAAGTCCGGCTGCCGGCGGACGATCTCCTCCATCGACACGCTGGGCCAGAGCGCCGCCTGGTCGCCGAAGACGTTCCGTCCCCCCGCGATCTCGATCACCTGCGACACGAACGTCCTGGCCCCCGCGGTCATCGGCGGGTCGTTCCACACCAGGAAGAAGACGGAAGGGCGGGGAGACGAGGCCACGGACGCGCGCACCGCGTCCAGCTCGCGGCGGATCGACGCGGAGACGGAATCCGCCGCGCGGCCGCGCCCGGTGAGCGCGCCCAGGTTGCGGACCGAGCGGAAGACGTCGGTCGTGTCCTCGATCTTCATGGCGAACACGGGGATGCCGAGCGCGGTCAGCCGGTCGCGCAGCTCCGTGCGCCCGCTCGTCTCCCATCCCAGCACCAAGTCGGGATGGAGGGAGACGAGCTTCTCGATGCTGGGGTCCAGCCCGCCGCCGACGGAGGGAAGACGCTCCACCATCTCCCCCCGGTCGTAATCCGTCCGCCCGACGAGCGAGCCGCCCGCGCCGATCGAGATCACCGTCTCGGTCACCGCGGGCACCAGCGCGACGATGCGCCGCGCGGGACGGTCCAGCCGCACCGTACGCCCCGCGTCGTCCACCACCGAGACGGCCGAGTCTGCGGATGCGGAACGCGCGCGCGCGCCGCCGTCCGCGCGGCCGCCGCACCCGGCGAGGAGCGCGGCCGCCAGCGCGGCGGCGGGGGAGATGCGGAGCCGGCGAGGGACCGGAAACAAAAGACCCGTCCTTCCACGTAGTCGCGGAGGAGACGGGTGCGAAGTCGGCTGGGCTCGTCCCCGAGGGACGAAAGGTGGAGCCACCGGCCGGCAGTCGGACCCGCTCCCCTCCCGCGAGGGGTGTCGTTGCGGGAGCGAAGGGGCCGGTCTCCTGGCTCGAGGCGGCTGGCGCTCCACCTTCCCGGGCCTGGTACACCCAGTGGCGGTGCGGGGGCTTGACCCCCGCGGAGCGGGCCGGGCCGGCGACCGAGGTCGCCGGGCCTCTCACAGTGGCGGGGCCGCGCCGGATTCACACCGGCTTCCGAATGGCCCCCTCGCGTGCATGTTGTCGGGCCGGAAGTTAGCCGCGGGGCAAACCAATGACAAGCCCGCGGCATCCAAGTCGGAAGGGAGCCAATGGTGTGGTGTCACAAACACCCGGCTCCGCGCGTTTGAAATCACCTGTCGTGCGCCCGCCCGGGCGCGCGGCCCGGGCACCCCCGATCCGCAGCCCACCGGATGCTCGATTCGTACTCGTTCCCGTCCTCGCGCGCGCCGCAGCGCGCCGCCGCCGCCGTACCGAACCCGCACCCCAGCCGCCCCGACCACCCCGAACCCGCGCGCCCGGCGCGCCGCTCCGCCGCGGCCGTGTCGCCGGCGCTCGCGCCCGCCATCCGCCGCGCGCCGCACCTGCCCGCGCGGCTGCGCGAGGCGCTGGCGCTGGCCTGCGACGAGGCGCGCAACATCCGCACGGTGGAGAAGCTGGCATCGGCCGCCGGGTGCGACCGCCGCACCCTGTGGACGCACTGGAAGCACACGGTGGGCGCCGGGCTGCGCCTGCAGGACTTCCTGCACTGGCTGCTCCTGCTGCGCGCCACGCACCGCAAGACGGCGGCGCGCGCCTGGGCCGACGTGGCCGACGAGATCGGCATCCACCCGCACACCCTGGGGCGGCTGGCGCGGCAGCTCACCGGCAGCTCGCTGCGCGAGCTGGCGGCGCGCGGCCACGGCCCGCTGGAGGCGCGCTTCCAGGCCGACGTCATCCCGCTCGTGCTCACCCCGGCCCCCAACGGCCGCCACGGGTGACGTTCGCGGCAGCAACGGCGCGGCTCACTACCGCGCCGTGCGCATCCATGCCGCATCGCATGCGTGAAACCTCCCCCGCGTACATCGTTGCAGGCGTGACCCGCCGGGGTCCCGGTCCAGCCGGGGCCCCGAATGCGACCCACCGCCGCGCCCGCAGATGCACGCACACCAGCTCGGTCCGTTCGGCGTTCCCGCCCCGCTCCGCCGTGTGTCCGCCGGCGGGGGCACCCCATCCCCCGCAACCCGCCGCCTGGCCGCCGCCATCCGGCTGGACCCCCGCCTGCCGCAGCGGCTGCGCGCCGCGCTGCTGCTGGCCTGCACCGCCGCGCAGCCCTTCCGCAGCGTCTGCCGCCTGGCAGCCGCGGCGGGGTGCGACCGGCGCACCCTGTGGCGCGACTGGCGCACCGCCATGGGCGAGGCCTCGCCGGTGCGGCTGGAAGACGTGCTGCACTGGGTGATCCTGGCCCGCGCCCTGGAGGCCAAGTCGCCGCACCGCACCTGGATCGAGGTGGCCGCCGAGGTCGCCGTGCATCCGCAGACGCTGGCGCGGTTCGCCCGCCAGTTCGCCCGGCGCGGCCTGCGCGCCGTGGCCACCGACCCCGCTTCCGCCGCCCTGGCGCTGGAGCGGGCGATGGTTCCCCACTTCGGCGCCGCCCACGACGCGGGCGACGAGCCGGTGATGCGCGCCAACGCGGCATAGGTGCGTTTCCCCGGCATCGCGGGATCTCACGCGGAGACGCGGAGGGGTCCTCCTTCGCATCCTCCGCGTCTCCGCGTGGTACCGAATCCGGGAATTCAGTTCGTGCATCCTCGCCGCATCGAGCCGACGTCATCCTGAGTCGTCCCCGCGCTGCCCGCGTCCAAGGAGGATGAAAGGGAGGCGCCCTCCGCAGCCGGAACTGGCTTCCGAGCTGAGCAGCCTCGCGCAGTTTGCGAGGCTTCCCGTAGTTGTTGCTGCGACTTTAGTCGCCGGTGAGGGGCAAGGCCGCGAACTTTCTATTCAGGCCGACCACACCATAACCAGCGTCTAGACGGGAGGTTGCAGGCCGAAGGATCTATCGGCGCCGCAGCACGTGATTTGGAAAGAAAGCGAAGGGGGCAGGCACGATCGCGTGCCCGCCCCTTCGTCTTTTCGTGCCGCGGATGCGGGTTACGGCAGGACGCCGTCGTGCGGGTTGACGAAGCCCAGGACCAGCATGGTGGCGACGGCCAGCCAGATGCAGGCGTAGAGCACGGCCACGATCTTCCGCTTCTCCAGGATCTGCGGGTACAGGATCGGCTTGCCGGCGAACTTGCCGCGCGGCTTGTTGGGGAAGAAGAAGGTCTTGTACGTCTCGATGGTGGCCACGGTGAACCCGATCCCCGCCAGCCCCATGAAAACCCAGTTGTGGGTGAAGAAGCTCATCACCGTGCTCCACGTCATGGCGATGAACGGGCTGCGGAAGAACTTGAAGGTCTCGAACCCCTCCACCGGCGCGTCCTTCCACGCCCCGCCGAAGGCGCTGAACCACCCGCCCGCGCTGGCCAGCAGCAGCACCGCCCACTTCGGCGCGTCGGGATACGCCATCTGCAGCCGCGTCACCCCCCAGACGGTGAGCACGATCACCGCGACCACCGCCGCCAGGATGGCCCAGCGCACGCCGCGGCTTTTGATCGGCTTGCCGAACACCCCGAACTGCATGGGGATGAAGTACTTGCTCTGGTCTTCCTCGCGGATGAAGGTCTTCCACAGCTCCACCACCAGCCGCTCGCCCGCGTACACCATCCCGAAGAACACGGCGGCGTGCGAGAACGAGTCCGGCCCGAAGCCGGTGAAGCGCTCGATCCCCAGCGCCACCAGCGTGGCCACGATGATGCTGCGGAAATACTTGGGAAAGGTGAAGCCCTCGTGCGGCGCGTCCTTGTACATCCCCCAGCTGGAGGTGTGGGCGCCCGCCAGCAGCCCGATCAGGATGGTCATCGGCAACGGTTCTATGGGTTGAGGTGGGGGACGGAAAGGTCCCGCCGGAGTGAAGCGTAGGCGGCCTCGGTCAGCACCAGGTCGCGCCGGGCCTTGTCGAAATCGAACCGCGGCTCGCGGTTCTCCATCAGCGCGGGGACGAAGTCGCGCCACATCCCCGCGTAGCCGGCCACGTCGGCCAGCTTGGGGCCCAGCGACCGCCGGCGGCCGCGGAGCATGAGGAAGATGCCGTTGCTCTCGAAGGTGGCCACGCCCTCGGTGCCGTAGACGGCGGAAAGGTGCAGCCCCTTCATCAGCACCGGCATCTCCCAGCTGTAGTAGAGCGTTCCCACGGCGCCATTGGCGTAGGTGAAGCCCACCACCATCGAGCGGTCCGGCGTGCCGTCGTCGCCGCCGGGGCGGAAGGCCTGCACGCCGGCGACCTCCATCCCCAGGTTGGCGAAGAAGTTCACCCAGTGGATGCCGCCCTCGTACAGCGCGCCGCCGCCGCTCACCGCCACGTCGCCGCGCCAGTCCGCCACCTTCTGCTGCTTCAGCGCGTTCACGGTGACGATGCGCACCTCGCCCAGCGCGCCGGAGGCGATGGCCTCGCGCAGCGCCTCGGCCAGCGGCTTGTAGAAGTAGTTCTCGGCGATCATCACCCGCCGCCCGGCGCGCTCCTTCGCGGCGCGGACGGTGTCGAAGTCGGCCGCGCGCAGGAAGGGCGGCTTCTCGACCACCGCGTGCTTTCCCGCCTCCAGCGCGGCCAGCGTCAGCTCCAGGTGGAGATGCGGCGGCGTCAGCACCAGCGCGGCGTCGACCCCGGGATCGCCGATCGCCTCCTCGTACGACCCGAACGCGCCCGCGCCGCCCCACTTCCGCGCGAACGCCCCGGCCTTCGCACGGTCGCGGCTGGCGAAGTACATTCGCACGCCGGGGAACGACTTCAGGCGCCTGGCGTGGATGGTGGCCGCGTAGCCGCACCCCAGGAAGGCGATCCCCAGCCCCTTCGCTTCCGCCATCAGCCGTTCCCTCCCGCCGCCGCGGCCGCCACCCCGGCGCCGCGCGCGATCAGCCGCCCCACGCGCAGCGCGTTCGCGGCGATGGTGAGGCTGGGGTTCACCCCGGCGGAGGTGGGGAAGACGCTCCCGTCGGTCACGTACAGCCCCTCGACCCCGCGGAAGCGGCACTCGGAATCGAGCGGCGAGGTGGATTCGTCTTCGCCCATGCGGACGGTGCCGACGGCGTGCGAGAAGGTGCTCACGTCCCAGTTCACGCAGAAGAGGGCGCCCGCGCGGCGGAGGATCTGCTTCGCCTTGCGGATCATGAAGCGGCGCGCGGCCAGGTCGCGCGCGGTGTAGTCGTGCTCCACCACCATCCGCGGCACCCCGTACGCGTCGGTCCGCTCGGGGTCCAGGCGGACGCGGTTCTCTGCGCGCGGCTGGTCCTCGGCGATGGAGAGGATTCCCGTCAGCCGGCTGGCGGGGACCTCGGCCAGCCGCACCGCCCACTTCATCCACTTCGGGAGGACGTGGCCGATGAGCGACGGCTGCGGACCCATGATCTGCTGCATGTTCCCCAGCGGCCCGGCGGGCGCGCCCGGCTCGGGCGACCCGAAGTAGAAGTCGTGCACCGCCATCTGCTTGTGGTGCTCGTTCTCCGGGTTCGGGCGGCGCGGGAAGACGCCGAAGGTCATCGCGTTGCAGTGCCGCATCAGGTAGCGCCCGACGGCGTCGCCCGCGGGATTCATCTTCTCCAGCCCCGACGCGAGCAGCAGGTGCGGCGTGGCCAGCGCCCCCGCCGCGAGGACGACCGTCCCCGCGCGGAACACCATCTTCTCCCCGCTCGCCTTGTCCACGCACTCCACGCCCGTGGCACGCTCACCGTCCACCAGCACGCGGGTGGCGACGGTGCCGGGGCGGATCTCCATCCCCCCCGCCAGCAGGTGCGGGAGGACGCGCACGGCCAGGTCGTTCTTGGCCGAGACGGCGCAGGCGAAGGTGTCGCAGGTGGTGCACGCCTGGCACACCGCACCCTCGGCGGCCGCGTGGTTGATCGCCAGGGGGATGCGGAAGGGGTGCAGCCCCAGCGACCGCATGGCCTCGGCCATCCGCCGTGACGCACCGCTGAGCCGCGACGGCGGTTGGGGATACGGCGCGCTGCGCGGCGGCTCCGTCGGGTCCACGCCTGCCTCGCCCGCCACGCCCAGCAGCCGCTCGGCGCGGGTGTAGAAGGGCTCCAGCGCCGCGTAGTCCACCGGCCACGCGGCGCCGGTGCCGCCCACGATCTCCGGCGCGGCGTCGAAGTCGCGCTCGCGGAAGCGGAAGCTGGCGCCCCCGTAGAACACGGACGGCCCGCCCACGCAGGTGCAGAGGTTCTGCGAGGAGACCTGCGACGCGTGGCGGAGGTCGAACGCGGTGTCGGCGGCGTAGTACGGCGTGCGGACGAAGGCGCCCTCGCCGGTCCAGTTGTGCGGGCCGCGCTCCACCCAGCCGCCGCGCTCCAGCATCAGCACGCGCCACCCGGCGTCGACCAGCTCGAGCGCGGCCATGCACCCGCCGAAGCCGCTGCCGACGACGACGGCGTCGAACTCGTCCGCCGTGCTGGGAACCACCATGATCTGAGGCCGGGATCGGGTCGGAGAACCTGCCGTCAAGCGAAGCGGCGCCCTCGCGGGGCGCCGCCGACTGCACGATCGGCCGACAATCTAACCCTTTGCGGCGCTGGCGAAAACCACCCGTCCGGGCCGCCACGCGCGGGAGGACTTTTCGTGCGTTTCGAACGATACGAAAGATCTCACGCGGAGACGCGGAGACGCAGGGAACTCAACCCGGCGATCAGTCCCCGCGTCTCCGCGTCTCCGCGTGAGATCCAGCGATGCCCGTCGTTGCGCGGCGCAAAACATTCGGCCAATTTTGGAGATGCCGCGCGGCGCACCGCCCGGCCAGCACCCTCCTCCCAGCCTTCCCGATGGACGAGCCGCAGGCTCTCACCGCCCCGCCCGAGTCCGACCGCGGCCGCGACGCCGTTCCCGGCCTTCCCGACCTTCCCGCGGAGCACGCCGACGCGCTGCTGGACCTGCTCCTGCGCACCGCCGGGGCCGGCGTGGCGCTGTTCGACCGCGAGCTGCGCTTCGTGCGGGTGAACGCGCGGATGGCGGAGATCAACCTTCTCCCCGTCTCCGCGCACTTCGGCCGCCGGCTGGCCGAGGTCGTGCCGGGCGGCACGGCCGGGCTGGAGGCGGTGATCCGCGGCGTGCTGGAGAGCGGCGCGCCGGTGACCGACGTGGAGCTGAGCGGCGAATACCCGGCCGGGCGGCCCCGCACCTTCACCGCCGGCTACTTTCCGCTGCACGTGGGCGGCCGGGTCGCCGGCGTGCTCGCCGTCGTCCAGGAGACCACCGAGCGCCGCCGCGCCGAGGACGCGCTCCGCGACCAGGGCGAGATGCTGTCGCTGCTCGTCGACAACATCGCCCAGACCTTCTACGTGGACGATGCGGCGGGGAACACGCTGTACGTCTCGCCCGCCTACGCCGGGATGTTCGGGCGCAGCGCCGAGAGCCTGTACGCCGACCCGCGCTCCTTCCTGGCCAGCGTGCACCCCGACGACCGCGCGCGCATCGAGGCCGCGATCCCGCGCGCCCGCACGGGAACGCTGGACCTGCACTACCGCATCGTCCGCCCCGACGGCACCGTGCGCCGCGTCCGCGACCGCCTCTTCCCGGTGTTCGGCGGCGACGGGCGCGTGGTGCGCAGCGCCGGGATCGTGGAGGACGTCACGCTGGAGCACGAGGTGCTGGAGACGGAGCGCCTGCTGGCCGAGGCCGGGCAGGTGCTCTCCGCCTCGCTGGACCTGGACGCCACGCTGCGGCGGACCGTGGATCTCCTCGTCCCCCGCTTCGGCGACTTCTGCGTGGTGATGCTGAAGGGCGAGGACGGCGTTTTCCGCGCCGCGGCCTGGCGCCACGCCGACACCGGGATGGAAGCGCGGCTGGACGAGATGATGGCGACCTTCCATCCGCTCCCCGGCGACGGCACGCACATCGGCGCCGCGCTGGCCACCGGCGAGCCCGCGTGGGTGCACGTGACGCCCGAGCACGTCGCCAGCGTGGCCGCCGTGGACCCCGGCCTGCGGCTGGCCGCCACGGTGCGTCCCGCGTCGTCCGTCATCGCCCCCCTGGCCGCGCGCGGCGAGACGGTGGGGGTGATGCTGGTGTCCATGGCGACGCAAACCGGCCGCCGCCACACCGAGGCCGAGTACCGCGCGCTGCGCGAGGTGGCCCACCGCGCCGCGCTGGCGCTGGAGAACGCGCGCCTCTACCAGGCCGAGCAGCACGCCCGCCACGCCGCCGAGGAGGCCGCCGGCCGCGTGGCCCGGCTGCAGGCGCTCACCGCCGCCCTCTCCGGCGCGATGACGGCGGCCGACGTGGGACGCGTGGTGCTGGAGCGCGGGCTGGAGGTGTTCGGCGCCTACGCCGGCGGCGTGGCGGTGGTGACGGAAGACGGCGCGGCGCTGGAGCTCATCGCCACGGCGGGGTACCCCGAGGGGATGACGCGGCCCTTCGCGCGCGTCCCGCTGGACTCCGGCGTTCCCATGGCCCGGGCGGCGCGCACCCGCGGGCCGGTACTGGTGGACGAGGCGTCGACGGGCTATCCGGCGATGGAGCGCACCGCGGCCCGGCTGGCGCTCCCGCTGGCCGTGGACCAGCGCGTGGTGGGCACGCTGGCGCTCAGCTTCGAAATCGGCCAGGCGCCCGGCGACGCCGAGCTGGCCTTCTTCGCCACGGTGGCGCAGCAGTGCGCGCAGGCGCTGGACCGCGTGCGGCTGCACGAGGCCGGGCAGCGCGCCCGCGCCGCCTCCGAGGCCGCCGAGCGCCGCGCCTCCTTCCTGGCCGAGACCAGCCGCCTCCTGGCCGCCACGCTGGACGCCGAGGAAACGCTGGAGGCGGTCGCCCGCGCCGCCGTGCCCGGGCTGGCCGACTGGTGCGCGGTGGACCTGGTGGGCGACCCCGACTCGGCCGCGTGGCCCCCGGTGGTCCGCCGCGTGGTCGTCGCGCACCAGGACCCCGCGAAGGTGGAGTGGGCGCGGCGGCTCGCCGAGCGCAATCCCCCCCACTGGAGCGCGGACGCCGGCCTCCCGCGCGTTCTCCGCACCGGCGAGCCCGCGTTCCATCCCGCCATCACCGACAACATGCTGGTGGCCGCCGCGCGGGACCCGGAGCACCTGGCGCTGCTGCGCGAGGTCGGCTTCTCCTCGCTCATCATCGTCCCCCTGGTCGCCCGCGGGCGGACGCTGGGCGCCATCACTCTCTGCCACACCGAGAGCGGGCGCCGCTACGACGAGGCGGACCTGGCGATGGCCGGGTCGCTGGCCCGCCGCGCCGGCGCGGCGCTGGACAACGCGCGGCTGTACGGCGCCGAGCAGGCCGCCCGCGCCGCCGCCGAGACCGCCGCCGAGCGCACCCGGCGCCTCCAGTCCATCACCGCCGCGCTGGCGCAGGCCTCCACCCCCGCCGGGGCCGCGCGCGCCGTGCTGGAGCAGGGGATCGCCGCGCTCGGCGCCACGGCCGGCGGGCTGTCGATGCTCACCCCGGCGGGCGACGCGCTGGAGCTGGTGGCGATCGAGGGGTTCACCATGGACACGGCCGACCGCAACGGCTGGCTGCGCTTTCCCCTGAACGCCCCGCTGGCCGCCTGCGAGGCCGTGCGCCGCCGCGAAGTGGTCTTCCTCCGCTCGCTGGACGAGTGGCGCCTGCACTACCCCATCGCCGCGGAGCTGATGCAGCGCTCCGGGCTGCACGCCTACGCCGTGGCGCCGCTGGAGGTGGAGGGGCGCGCGCTGGGCGCCCTTGGCTTCAACTTCCGCGACGCGCGCGAGTTCACGGCCGAGGACGAGGCGTTCGTGACCGCGATCGCGCGGCAGGCGGCGCAGGCGCTGGAGCGCGCCCGACTCTTCGCGGCCGAGCACGACGCGCGCGCCGCCGCCGAGCGCAGCGCCGCGGCCGCGCGCCGGCTGCAGGGCGTGACGGCCGCGCTCAGCGAGGCCGCCACCCCGCGCGAGGTGGCCGAGGTCATCGTGGTGAACGGCGCCGAGGCGCTGGGCGCCGCCGGGGGATCGCTCGCATTGCTGGAGCCGGGAACGGCCGGATTCCGCATGCTGGCCAGCACCGGCTACCCCGAGTCCGTAGCCCACGCGTACGAGCACTTTCCCGTGCAGCCGGGGCGCCCCGTCTCCGACGCCGTGCTCACCGGCACCCCGGTGCTGCTGGAGACGGTGGACGAGGTCGCCGCGCGCTTCCCCGGCGTGGCCGAGGCCCTGCGCGCCACGGGGTTCGAGGCCTACGCCGCCATCCCCATCTACCGCGGCGACATCCCGCTGGCGGGCCTGAGCTTCAGCTTCCGCGGCCCGCACCGCTTCAGCGGCGAGGAGCGCGCCTTCCTGCGCACCCTGGCGGGGCAGGCGGGGCAGGCGCTGGAGCGCTCGCGGTTGTACGAGGCCGAGCGCGCCGCCCGCGCCGCCGCCGAGGCCGCCGCCGCCCGCGCGCTCCGCCTGCAGCGCCTGGCCGCCGACCTTTCCGAGGCCGCCACCCCGGCCGACGTGGCGCGCGTGGTGGTCGACCACGGCGCCGCCGAGCTGGGCGCCGACACCGCCAAGTTCGCCACCCTCAGCGCCGACGGAACGGAGCTGGAGACGCTGGCCATGCGCGGCTTCGGCCCCGCCGCCGCCGCCCGCTGGGCGCGCTTCCCCGTGGTTCCCGGCCGCCCGCTCTCCGACGCCGTCCTCACGCGGCGCCCCGTCCTCATCTCCACCCCGGACGAGGTGCGCGGGCGCTATCCCGAGGCGGTGGGGCTGGCGGAGCGCGAGCGGTACGAGGCCTACGCCGCCGTCCCCGTCTCGGGGGGCGACCGCGTGCTGGGCGGGCTCTCCTTCGGCTTCCGGCGCGCGCGGGAGCTGGGGGCCGACCAGCGCACCTTCCTGCTCACCCTGGCCGAGCTGGCCTCGCAGGCGTTCGAGCGGGCGCGGGCGTACGAGGCCGAGCGCCACGCCCGCGCCGACGCCGAGGGTGCCAACCGCGCCAAGACCGAGTTCCTGGCGGTGATGAGCCACGAGCTGCGCACCCCGCTGAACGCCATCGCCGGGTACGCCGAGCTGATGGCGATGGGGATCCGCGGGCCGGTGACGCCGGAGCAGGCCGAGGACCTGGGCCGCATCCAGCGCAGCCAGCGCCACCTGCTGGGGCTGATCAACGACGTGCTGAACTTCGCGCGCATCGAGGCCGGCCGCGTGGAGCTGCACCTGGCCGACGTGGGCGTCGACGCGGCGCTGGCCGAGGTGGAATCCCTCGTCGCCCCGCAGCTGCGCGAGCGCGGCCTGGTCTACCGGTACCTGGGCGCCGACCCGCGGCTCCGCGTCCGCGCCGACGCCGAGAAGCTGCGCCAGGTGCTGCTGAACGTCCTGTCCAACGCGGTGAAGTTCACCTCGCAGGGCGGCTCGGTGACGCTCGAGGCGCACGCCGCGGCCGACGCCGTGCACGTGCGCGTCACCGACACGGGGATGGGAATCCCGCCGGACCGGCTGGAGAGCATCTTCGAGCCGTTCGTGCAGCTCGGGCGCAACCTGACCAGCCGCCACGAGGGGACGGGGCTGGGCCTCGCCATCTCCCGCGACCTGGCCCGGGCGATGGGCGGCGACCTGGCGGCGGCCAGCACCGTCGGCAGCGGCTCCACCTTCACGCTCACCCTCCCCCGCTCCGCCGACGGCGAGGCGTAGTCCTTCCCGCGGCTCCGGCATCGCAATTTCTCACGCGGAGACGCGGAGACGCAGAGAACTCATCGCGCCACAGAGCTCCCCGCGTCTCCGCGTCTCCGCGTGAGATCTCCCTGATCGTCGAAACGACCGAAATCCTCTCTCGACGCGACTGCCAACCTTCTCTCCCCGAGATGCATCCAAAGGAATGGCAGCCGCTTCGAAATCTTCATCGAAACTGAATGGATCTTCTCCGAGGACGCCCGGGTAAGATTTTAGCAGAACACCGCGAATGGACGCGCGAATACAGGCGTTTCTCGATCCATCCGAAGTAGACGGAGATCGCATCGCGGAAGGCGTGCGACGCGAAACTCCCGGTCAAATAAATCCGTCCTCAGGCGTTGGAGAGAGTGGGCGCGTCCCCTCTCCCCCCGCCCCGCCCCGGTCCCGCGCACTCCGCGCGACATCGGCCGCAGCATCGCTCCGCGAACCGGCCATCCCGATGCCCGAACCCTCCCCCGCGCCCCGCGTGGCCCGCCGCTTTCCGCGCGCGCGCTGGCTCTTCCTGTTCTGGACCGCCGTGGGCCTGTTCTTCGGCGCGCGGCCGTTCATCAACCGGTCGCTGTTCGGCGTCCCGAAGGACCCCAGCCTGCTCTCGTTCGTCGGCAACCTGGCCGACGCGTACTACTGGGGCCTCTTCTGCTTTCCCATCTTCTGGCTGGGCCTGCGGTTCCGCTTCACGCGCCGCGGCTGGCCGCTGGCGCTGGCGGTGCACGTGAGCGCCGCGCTGGCCATCGGCGTGTTCTCGGTGGTGTTCAACCGCGCGCTGGGCAACGCGCTGTGGCCCGGCGACCCCGGCTCGTTCTTCATGTACTTCCGCACCGCGTTCTACTACGACATGCAGTGGTACCTGGTGATCGTGGGCGCGGCCTACGCCTTCGACTACTACCGGCGCTACCGCGACCGCGAGGTGCACGGCGTGCGCATGGACGAGCGCCTGGCCGAGGCGCGGCTGGAAGCGCTGAAGATGCAGATCCAGCCGCACTTCCTGTTCAACACCCTGCACACCATCTCCGAGCTGGTGCACGAGGACCCCCACGCCGCCGAGCGGATGATCGCGCGGCTGGGCGACCTGCTGCGCCTGACGGTGGACAACGCGCAGACGCACGAGGTGCCGCTGGCGCAGGAGATGGAGTTCCTGGAGGCGTACCTGGAGATCCAGCGGACCCGCTTCCACGACCGGCTGGAGGTGATGGTGAACGTGGACCCCGACACCCGCGACGCCCTGGTTCCCAACCTGGTGCTGCAGCCGCTGGTGGAGAACGCCATCCGCCACGGCACCGCCTCGCTGGGCGGGCAGGGGCGCATCCTGGTGAAGACCGTGCGCGAGGACGGCCGGCTGCGCATGGAGGTGCACGACAACGGGCGCGGGCCCCAGCCCGAGACCCGGCCGCGCCAGCGCCAGGGCGTGGGCGTGCGCAACACCCGCGCGCGGCTGGAGCAGATGTACGGCGCGCGCGGCCGGCTGGAGCTCACGCACTGCCCCATCGGCGGCACCATCGCCGCCGTCGAGATCCCCTTCCGCCGCGCGGAGACCGACCCCGCCGCGGCGCTTCCCGTGGAGGTTGCCGCATGAGCGAGCCGATGCGCGTGGTGGTGGCCGACGACGAGCCCCTGGCCCGGCGCCGGGTGCTGCGCCTGCTGCGCGAGCACGACGACCAGGTGGACGTGGTGGCCGTGTGCGAAAGCGGCGCCCAGGCGGTCGAGGCCATCCGCGAGACCCGCCCCGACCTGGTGTTCCTGGACGTGCAGATGCCGGAGATGGACGGCTTCGAGGTGCTGGAGCACCTGGGCGGCGAGCTTCCGGCGGTGATCTTCGTGACCGCGCACGACCGCTACGCCCTGCGCGCCTTCGAGGTGCACGCGCTGGACTACCTGCTGAAGCCGTTCGACGTGGAGCGCTTCAACCAGGCGCTGGAGCGCGGCCGCACCCAGCTGGAGAGCCGCGCCGCCGACGGCCCCAACCGCCTGGTTTCGCTGCTCGAGGAGCTGGCGCGCGACCGCAACGGCCACGCGGCGGCCACGCCCGGCCGGCGCTACCTGGACTGGGTGATGGTGAAGGTGCGCGGCAAGGTGGAGTTCCTGCGCACCGCCGACATCGACTGGGTGGAGGCCGAGGGGAACTACGTGCGCCTGCACACCGGCACCAAGGGCTACCTGATCCGCGAGAAGATCGGGATGCTGGAGGAGCGGCTGGACCCCGACCGCTTCCTGCGCGTGCACCGCTCGGCCATCGTGCAGCTGGACCGGGTCGCCGAGCTGCACCCCATGGCCGCCGGCGACGGCATCCTCATCCTCCGCGACGGCAGCGAGGTCAAGCTCTCCCGCGGCTACCGCAAGCGTTTGCTCGACCGGGTGCCGGAGTACGCATAACGGAAGTGCGGAAGTGCGGCGCTTGACACCCCGCACCCCGTTCACTATACTTCTCGTGTGGACTGGGCATACCCGGTCGGCAAAAGGCCTCGGTGACTCGTCACCGGGGCCTTTTGCTGTCCGGGAGCTTCAGGGAAACACCTTGAGTCCCCACCCGGTGACCCGTCCGTCCGGACTGCGCCGGAACTTCGGGTGGATGATGTCGTAGGCGCGGTTGGGCTGGCCGGGCGCGAGGATCTTGCGGCCGATCGGCCGGGCGACGAGGTCCGCCAGCTGCAGGCCGGCGGAGTTGCACCTCTTGTCGCACATCACCAGCTCGAACGGCAGCTTCTTCCCCGTCGCGTTCGCGCCGCCGCAGATCCGCCGGAACTCCGCCTCCAGATCGGCGTCCTCCCTCGCGCCCCGGCGCTCGAACAGGATGTGCGTCGTCCCGTCTCTGCATCCAAGTCCGCGCAGCTCCAGGTAGGCACGCTCCAGCCCGAAGCCCATCGCCACGTGATACGGGTTCGGCGGCTGCGGATAGCGCTGCCGGTGCTGCTCCTTGCGGATGGCGCTGGCGATGATCCGGAACTCCACCGTTCGCATCCGTTCGTTCAGATCCTCCAGGAAGCCGTCGCGGCGCGTCGGGTCCCGCAGCATGGCGAACGGCCCGCGGTTCTTGCGGATGTCGGTCTCGTGCAGGATCACCTGGTCGTGGCCGAAGTGGCGGAACTTCAGCGCCGTCACCGCGGGGATGGCCGCGCAGGCGTAGCTCTGCTTGTCGAAGACGCACAGCGGCAGCACGAACATCGGGTAGTTGGGATCGATGGATTCCATCCCGTGGTCGCCGCTCTCGTCGCCAAATATCACGTAGTCGTCGAATCGGGGCATGGGCCGCGGGAGAGATGATCGGGGTGCGCATGGACGGAAGGGGGCGAATCCTACACCGCGGACGCACATCGCGAAAGTGAACGGGCTCTTCGCGCGATCTGTTTCCTTGCTGCCCCCGCGATCGCCCGCCTACCTTCGTCGCTCTCCCAGGGACAGACTCTCGCGTGGCGGAGGTGGGCGGTGGGCGAGGCAGCGCAGCGATGAGCACCACCGCCGTCCGCGCGCCGTGCGACGAGGGCGTGATCCGCGCCGGGGATGCGCCCGCGCGCGGCGTCTCCGCCGCGGCCGGGCCGCGCGCGGGCACATGGGTGCTGGTGGCGGCGATGCTGGGCTCCAGCATGGCGTTCATCGACGGCACGGTGGTGAACGTGGCGCTGCCGGTGCTGCAGCGCGCACTGCGGGCCGACGTGGCGGGGGTGCAGTGGGTGGTGGAGGCCTACGCGCTCCTCCTCTCGGCGCTCCTCCTGGTCGGCGGGTCGCTGGGGGACCGCTACGGGCGCAAGCGCGTGTTCGCCATCGGCGTGGGCGTGTTCGGCCTCGCCTCCGTGGCGTGCGGGCTGGCGCCGTCGCTGGCGTGGCTGGTGGCCGCGCGCGCGGTGCAGGGCGTGGGCGGGGCGCTGCTGGTGCCGGGAAGCCTGGCGCTGATCAGCGCCTCCTTCACGCCCGAGCAGCGTGGCCGCGCCATCGGCACCTGGTCGGGGGGGACGGCCATCGCGGCGGGGCTGGGGCCGGTGCTGGGCGGATGGCTGGTGCAGAGCGCGTCGTGGCGATGGATCTTCTTCGTGAACGTTCCCATGGCCGCGGCGGTGCTGGCGATCCTGCTGCGCGTCCCCGAGAGCCGCGACGACGAGGCGGCGCACGCCCCGCTCGACGTGGCCGGCGCCGTGCTGACGACGCTCGGCCTGGGCGGGGTGACGCTGGGGCTGGTAGAGTCCGCGCACCGCGGCTGGACCTCGCCGCTGGTGCTGGGCGGGATCGCGGGCGGGGCGGCGGCGCTCGCCGGCTTCGTCGCTGTCGAGCACCGCTCCCGCGCACCGATGGTGCCGCCCGGGCTCTTCCGCTCGCGCACCTTCACCGGCGCCAACCTGCTGACGCTGCTGCTGTACGCGGCGCTCGGCGGGGCGATGTTCTTCATCCCCTTCGACCTGATCGACGTGCAGGGCTACGGCCCCGCCGCCGCGGGCGCCGCCTTCCTCCCCTTCATCGTGCTGATGTCGGTGCTGTCGCGCTGGTCTGGCGGGCTGGTGGACCGCTTCGGCGCGCGGCTCCCGCTGACCGTGGGGCCGATGGTGGCCGCGGCGGGGTTCGCGCTCTTCGCGCTGCCGGGGATCGGCGGGAGCTACTGGACCACCTTCTTCCCCGCCGTGGTGGTGCTGGGCGCGGGAATGTCCATTGCGGTGGCGCCGCTGACGACGGCGGTGATGGGCGCGGTGGAGTCGCGCCACGCCGGGGTCGCCTCGGGGATCAACAACGCCGTCTCGCGCGCCGCCGGGCTCCTCTCCATCGCCGCGTTCGGGCTGGTGGCCATCGGTGCGTTCGGCGGCGCGCTCCCTGATCGCCTCGCCGCCAACCGCGTCCCCGCCGATGTGGGCCGCGCGGTCGAGGCGCAGCACGTCCGCCTGGCCGCCGCCGCGGCGCCGCCCGGCGCCCCGCCCGCCGTCCGCGCCGCCGCTGACCGCGCGGTGGACGAGGCCTTCGTGCACGCCTTCCGCGTGGTGATGCTGGTGGCCGCCGCGATGGCCGCCGCCAGCGGGATCATCGGGTGGATGATGATCGACCCCACCCCCGCCCTCCGCGCCACCGCATCATCCCCCACAAGTTGAGATCCAGGGCCACACGAATCTTTATCGAGCGCGGGGATGCCAAGGCCGCAGTCCCGAAGGGACTTTGTGCAGTTGTTGCCGCGAATTCATTCGCCTTTCCAGCATCTCCGAGCACAAAACCAAAGGCCCCGAGCCGCAGCCCGGGGCCCATCTTCTTTTGCTCTCCATCCCCCTGACCGGCAGAACCGGAGACAACAGCGAGTCTCCCCAGCTCACGTGCGACCCTGGTTATAGATCCTTCGGCCTGCAACCATCTGGGTGGATAAAAGTTACACTGTGGCCGGCCTCAGGATGACGTCTTGGGGCCACGCGCAGCACGGCTGACTCTCGCCAGGCTACCGCTCCACCGGCACGTCCGCGCGACGGTCGGACGGCGTGCCGCGGCGGCGGCGGACGGGGCGGCGCAGCACCACGCGGGCGCGGCGCGACGCCTCGATGCGGCGGGCGTGCGCGTTCAGCAGGTCGCTGCGGGAGATGATCCCCAGCAGCTCGCCCGGGTCTTCGCGCGAGACCACCACCAGCCGGCCGACCCCCTCGCCCACCATGTGGTCCGCCGCCTCGCGCAGCGAGTTGTCCTCGTACGCCACCACCGGCGCGCGCCGCACCAGCTCGCCGATGCGCCGCTCGCCCGGCGCGTCCGCATCCAGCAGGTCGCGGCGCGTCACCACGCCCGCCAGGCGACCGTCCGCATCGACCACGGGAAAGCCCTGGTGCGACGTCCCCGGCCCGTGCGTGCCCAGCCAGGCGCGCACCCGCTCCAGCGTCTCCCCCGCTTGCAGCGTCACCACCTCGCGCGCGGCCACGTCGCCCACGCGCACGTGGCGCAGGTAGTCGCTCACGAACTCGGTGCCCGCCTCGGTGCCGCGCCGCGCCAGCTTCTCGGTCATGATGGAGTTGCGGCTCACCAGCAGCGAGACGAGGTACGCAGCGCTGCATCCGGCCAGGAGCGGCAGGAGCCCCAGCGGCTGGCGCGTGGTCTCGAAGGCGAAGACCACCGACGCCAGCAGCGCGTGGCTGGCCCCGGCGAAGATGGCCGCCATCCCCACCAGCGCGGCAACGTGCGGGTCCACCCCCAGCGCGGGGACCGCCGCCGCCGTCACCGCGCCGATCGCCGCCCCCGCCCCGCCGCCGATGGTGAAGAGCGGCGCCAGCGTCCCCCCGCTCGTCCCGCTTCCCAGGTACACCGACCAGGAAACGAACTTCAGCACCACCAGCACGATCAGCGCGCGCCCCACGATCCCCCCGGACAGGATCTGGTCGATGTTGGAGTAGCCCACCCCCAGCGTGCGCGGCTCCATCCACCCGATCACCCCCACCGCCACCGCGCCGATGGCCGGCCACCACATCCAGTGCAGCGGGATGCGCTCGAACGCGTCCTCCACCGCGTACACCAGCCGCGTGATCCCCGCCGCGAGCAGGCCGATCACCGCGCCCAAAACCACGTAGGCCGCCAGCGCCGCCCCGCCCGGCTGCGCGACGACCGGCATGGGGAACACCGGCGCCGAGCCCATCAGCGCCATCCGCACCCCCGTGGCCGCCGCGGCCGCGAGGGCCACGGGAATGACGGAGCGCGCGCGGTATTCGAAGAGGAGGAGCTCTACGGCGAGAAGGACGGCGGAGACGGGGGAGCCGAAGGTGGCCGCCATCCCCGCCGCGGCCCCGGCGGCCAGCAGCGTCTTGCGCTCGTCGGTGGTGATGCGGAGCACCTGGCCCACGATGGAGCCCAGCGCCCCGCCGGTGGCGATGATGGGCCCCTCGGCGCCGAACGGGCCGCCGGTGCCGATGGCCACCGCGGCCGAGAGCGGCTTCAGGAACATCACCCGCGGGGGGATGCGGCTTTCGCCGTGCAGCACCTTCTCCATCACCTCCGGGATCCCGTGCCCGCGAATGGCGGCCGAGCCCCAGCGCGCCATCACCCCCACCACCAGCGCGCCGGCGATGGGGACCAGGATCACCCACGCACCCAGGTGGTTCCCCGCGGGCGAGACGAAGCGCGCCTCGGCGCGCCCGTAGAAGGCCAGGTTGGTGATGAGCCCGATGAGCCGCGTCAGCAGCTCGGCGATGAACCCCGCCGCGATGGCCACGGCGATGGCCACCCCGCAGATCGCCACCGTGCGCCGGTCCACCCGCGGATGCACCCGCGGCGCGCGCACCGACGCCAGCGCGGGGCCCATCGACGGCGCCACCGCCAGCCCATCGCCCGTGGCGCTTGCTTCCACCCGCTCCGGCATCCGTCCGCCATCCTTTAGCTACCGTTCAGCCATCCCCGGGACCCTCGTCCTCGAAGAACATGGGGGCCCCCTCGCCCGCGAACCCCGCGTCGCGCACCAGCGTCTCCAGCGCCTCGGCCAGCTCGTGCAGCCGCGGCTGCGGCATGCGCCGGAGCGCCTCCATCATCCGGATCTGCGCCGTCCGCGGCGCCGCGCCCAGCAGCGCCAGGCCGCGCTCGGTGATGGAGATCTCCATCCGCCGCGCGTCGTCGGCGCTGGGCTCGCGCTTCACCATCCCCCGCTCCACCAGCCGCGACACCACGGTGGAGACCGAGCTCTGGTGGGTGCTGGTGCGCTCGGCCAGCTCGTTCACCGAGCGCGCCGGCGCGTCCTGCAGCTGCTGCAGCACGAACAGCTGCGCGCCGCTGATCCCGATCTCCTTCTCCACCGCGCGGGTGGAGATCCGCAGCGCCCGCACCAGCGACCGGAGCGAGTCCATCACCGCGGTGAGGTCCTCGGCCGAAACCTGCCCTGCGATCTGTTGGGCTCCCATACGTGTCTCAAACTTAGCGGTTCGGGTGGGCGTCCTCAAGCGTCCGGGATTCCGCAGGGCCCGATGCGCGTACGGGCCGGGCGGCCGCGCGGATGCATCGGGTTTGCGCAGTATGGCGACCGCGCGCGCAAAGTCCAAGGGGGCGGCGGCGCTTGCCCGCGCGGCGGCGGCGCGGATACCTTTCGGCTCCCACCCTTCTTCCGGTTGCGGCCCAACGACTTGGGCGCGCCGTGCACCGCTTCGTGAACACGCATCCGCCATGCGTCCCCTCTGCCGTCTCCTTCGCCTGGCATGCGCCGCGCTCGCGCTGGTGCCGGCCGCCACCGCCTGCCGCGGCGGCAGCCACGCGCAGTCGTCGGCCGCGCACGCGGGCCACGCCGCGGTCGACTGGGCCAGCGTCGGCGACCGCGACCTGAACATCGCCTCCGTCTTCCTGGTCGCCCGCGACGCGGGGGTGCGGCAGGCGCTCGACAGCCTTTCCGTGCTCACCCGCGCCGACCCGCAGCTGGAGCTGCAGGGGCACGCGATCGCGCACGGGCTGGGCCGCTTCGCCGTCGCGCGGCGCGGCTACGACCTGGCGGTGTTCGCGGAGTGCCGGCCCACCTTCCTCTCCGGCTGCTACCACGGCGTGCTGGAGGGCTACATGTCCATCCGGCGCGCGGGCGACGTCGCCTCGCTGCGGGGCGCGTGCACCTCGGCCGCGGTGCGCGCGATGCCGCCGTACGCCTTCCGCGAGTGCGCGCACGGGATGGGGCACGGGCTCATGGGCGTGCGCGCGCACGACCTCTTCGCCACGCTGGGGGATTGCGACGCGGTGCTCCCCGCGGGCCTCGCGCGGCGCGAGTGCTACGACGGCGCGTTCATGGAGAACGTGGTGCACGGGATGGGGACGATGGACGTGAACGTGGGCGACGCGATGGCCGGGCACCACGCCCACGCCGCCGCCGACCGCAAGCTGCTGAAGGCGGACGATCCCTGGTTCCCCTGCGACAGCATCGCCGCCGCGGGGCACCAGCCCTCGTGCTGGGCGTACCAGCCCGTCGTCTTCTTCGTCTCGTTCGGGGGAGACATGGACCGCGTGGTCCGCGCCTGCGACCGGGCCCCCGCCGCCTCCGCCGCCGCCTGCTTCCGCGGGCTGGGGAAGCAGACCATGGGGCGGATGCCCACCCAGCCGCTGCGAGTGGTGCGCATCTGCCGCCAGGCCGGCGCCGCCTACACGGGCGACTGCCTGGCCGGCGCGGTGGAGTTCTTCGTCGACAAGGAGTGGAAGGCCGAGCCCGCGTTCGCCTTCTGCGCGCAGGTGCCATCGGCGGAGAAGGAGGGATGCTACCGCGCCGTCGGCGAGCGCCTCGCGTGGATCGACCCCGCCCCCGCCGCCATCCGCGCCGCCTGCGCGAAGGCGGGAGATGCGTACGCCGCCGCCTGCACTTCCGCCGCCGAGTCCGAGCACGCCCCGGACGTCGTCGCCCAGGCCGCCGCCGCGAGTCCCCCGCCCGCGCCGGCCTCTCCCGCCCCGGCGCACGAGCACGGGACGATGCACCACCCGGGCTGAGAAGACGGGTTTCACGCTGAGAAGCAGAGCCGCGGAGAACCGATCGTCGTTCTCCGCGGCTCTGCGTCTCTGCGCGAGGTACAGGATGTTTCGCCCGCTACAGCGCCACCCGGAGCTGCCGCCGCTGGATCCACAGCGCGTTCACCGCCGCGACCGCGATGGCGACGGGGTAGACGAACGCCATGAAGAGCACCGAGCCCGAGAAGCCGCCGCCCCAGTGGTCCGTGCGCTGGAGGTAGTGGATGCGCGCGTCCCCGATCACCATCCACTGCAGGTACGAGTAGAAGATGAACAGCACCAGCGGCATCCAGAGCAGCGCCACCCGCTTCCACCCGATGTACCCGCGGTGCAGCGTCGCCCGGTCGCCCAGCCAGAGCAGCGTCAGCCCGGCCACGTACTTCCCCCACCCGATCGCCTGGTAGGCGAAGTCCGCGCCCCGCAGGTCGCTGTCGGAGTACGCGCTCCCCGCCAGCGTCGTCACCCCGAACCCCGCCAGCAGCACCGCGCCCGTGGTGAACAGCAGCGCCGCCAGCACGAACTCGCGCGGGTTCTCGGAAAGCGGCCGGCGTTGGGCGATGCGTCGCATGGGAATCTACTCTTCAGATGGGAGTTTCCTCGGAATACCTCGGAATACCTCGGAATACCTCGGAATGTGCGACTTCCCGCGTCCTCGCGCGAGGCGGTCACGCTGCGACGATCCAGCGTACCCCGCGCGTAACTCCCACCTTCCGTACCAGGCCGAGATGAACGAGCGTGCGAAGTTCCGCCAAGGCCTTGAAGTCGGAGATTTTCTGCGAGAGGAACGGCCGAAGCCGATCGGAAGAAAGACCGCCTTCTCTCGCGAGCACCTCCAGAATCTCCTGCTGAAGCGGGGTCAGATCGTACCCCGCGCGTGACGGAGGTACGTAACCGTTCGGGCTGAACCGCGCAACGAGCTCAGGCCCGCGCACCTCGAACTCGGCGACGGCCAAGCCCGCGCGCTCGGTGAGTTCCAGGATCTTCAGCGTTCCGCTCCCCCACTGCTCGATGATTCCGCGGCGGTACAACGCCGACGCGATCAGGGGGTTCATCGCCACGGATACGTGAGGCCGCGCCAGATCTTCCAGTGTGAACCCGGCAGGAAGCCGGCCGGGATTGGAGATCTCCATGCGGTCGTCGAAGATCGCCACGGCGATCGACCCGCCGTGTGCGGCGTAGTCGCGGTGGCAGACTGCGTTCGCGAGTGCCTCGCGCAACGCGACGGGCGGATACAGCGGATCGTCGCGGCGCTCGAAGAGATTCGGAACCACACGGCCGGCCACGGGCACGTGCATCCGGATGAACCGGTCCGCTGCGTCCAGGACGTCGAACACGTTACCGGTGACCTGCCGATTGTCGAGGAACTCGGACTTGTCCACGCCCTTGAAGGCGGCCAGCCGCAGACTGCATTGCGGATAGAACGGGAGCAGCCGCTCGCTCCGGCCGAACAGCGCGACCGCGGCGTTCAGAAGGTGCTCCCCGTCGAGCAGACCCAGCCCGCGCAGCAGCGCGCGCGGCTCCCGCGTGCCGGGATCGCCGATCCTTCCGTTCGTGATCCCCGCCTCGATCGTGGTGACGATCTGCGCGTGGTCAAGATCGTCGAGCCCGATTCCGTGCGCGCGCTGAGTCTCCCATCGGCTGGTCGGATGCATGGCATCGAGCAGCCGCTGGCGGTACTCGGCCTGTCCCATCGCCACGGTGGTGGGGCCGATACGGACATACGGCCGGCCTTCGAACGTGTACACCGCCCCGCCGCTTGCTTCGGGCACGCGCAGCAGGACCACGGAGCGACGCTCGTCCACCGGCAGCACGTCGGGGGCGATGAGCGGCCGCGGCTCGATCCGCGAAATCTCGCGTACGACGTCGGCGAGCGTGCCCGCGGTCACCTCCTGCCCGCGCACCTCGCCCGAGTCCGTCACGCCGAACAGCACGAATCCGCCGCGCGTGTTCAGCATCGCGCAGACCGTCCGCGCGCTCTCGGTGCGCTGGCCGGTGGAGCGCTTGAACTCGACCTGCTGTGACTCTCCGCCCGACACGAGCGCCCTGAGCTCGTCCGAAAGCATCCTTCCCCACCCATCGGTCAAGGTATGAACGGAGGAAACGAGGAGAGGCAAAGATACAGGGAGAACGTTTCCCGTCCAGAGTGCGCGAGACGCAGAACGGCCCCGGGGCTGGTGAGCCCCGGGGCCGTTCCGCATCCAGCCGAAACCCTCCGCCGGCTTACGCCGGGATCACCGTCGCCTCGTCGGCGGCCGCGATCTCGGGGGCCGGGCGGGCGCTGGCGGCGGGCGCGAACCCGCCGTCGTCGCTCTCCTCGGCACCTTCCGGCGTCTCGGGCCCGAACTCCACCTCGTTGTACCGGTAGATGCCGGTGCCCGCGGGGATCAGGTGCCCGATGATGATGTTCTCCTTCAGCCCCTGCAGGTTGTCGCGCGCGCCGCGGATGGCGGCGTCGGTCAGCACCCGCGTGGTCTCCTGGAACGACGCCGCGCTGATGAACGACTGCGTGGTCAGCGACGCCTTCGTGATCCCCAGCAGCAGCGGCTCGCTGGTCGCCGGCTTCCGGCCGCCGTTCAGCGCCTCCTGGTTGGTGTCCAGGAACACCGTGCGGTCGATGGTCTCGCCCTCCAGGAACTCCGTGTCGCCCGGGTCCATGATCCGGACCTTCTGGAGCATCTGGCGGATGATCACGCCAATGTGCTTGTCGTTGATCTTCACGCCCTGCAGGCGGTACACCTCCTGCACCTCGTTCAGCAGGTACTGCTGCACCGCGGCCGGGCCCTTGATCCGCAGGATGTCGTGCGGATTCACCGGCCCCTCGCTCAGGCGGTCGCCGGCGCGCACGAAGTCGCCCTCGTGCACGCGCAGGTGCTTGCCCACCGGCACCTCGTACACCCGCTCGTTCCCCGCGTCGGGAATCACGATCACCTCGCGCTTGCCGCGCTTGATGTCGCCGAAGCGCACGGTGCCGTCGACCTCGGTGATCACCGCCGGGTCCTTGGGGCGCCTCGCCTCGAACAGCTCGGCGATGCGCGGCAGGCCGCCGGTGATGTCGCGCGTCTTGTACGCCTCGCGCGCGATCTTGGCCAGCGTGGCGCCCGGCTCGATGGCCTCGCCGTCGCGCACCGTGAGCTGCGCGCCCACGGGCACGATGAACTCGCGCAGCTTCACGCTGTTCGGGTCCACGATCTCGATCATCGGGTGCAGCTTCTTGCTGCGGTCCTCGATGATCACCATCTGCCGGCGCCCGGTGCTCTCGTCCAGCTCCTCGCGGACCGTGGCCTCGTCGATGATGTCGATGAAGCGCACGGTGCCGCCGAAGTCGGCCACGATGGGCTCGGAGTACGGGTCCCACGAGAACAGCGTGTCGCCGATGGCGATGGTGTCGCCGTCGTGCACCGAGATGGTGGCGCCGTACGGCACCGCCAGACGGCTGCGCACCGCGCCCTCGGCCGTGCGCATGATGATCTCGCCTTCGCGCGAGGTCACGATCCGCGTCCCGTCGGGGGTCGACACGGTGGTCACGCGGTCGAACTGCGCCACGCCGTCCACCTTGCTCTTCCGCACCGTGGTGGCGGCGATGCGCGCCGCCGTGCCGCCGATGTGGAAGGTGCGCAGCGTCAGCTGCGTCCCCGGCTCGCCGATCGACTGCGCGGCCAGAATGCCCACCGCCTCGCCCGGGTCCACGATTCCCATGGTGGCCAGGTTGCGGCCGTAGCACTTCACGCACAGCCCGCGGCGGCTCTCGCAGGTCAGCACCGAGCGGATCTTCACCGACTGGATGCCGGCGTCCTCGATGTCGTCGGCGATCTCCTCGTTGATCAGCTGGCCGGCCTCCACCAGGATCTCGCCGTCGATCGGGTCGAACACGTCGTCGGCCGCAACGGAACCGACGATGCGGTCCTTCAGCGGCTCGACCACGTCCTCGCCTTCCTTCAGCGCCGACACCTCGAGCCCCAGGATGGTCCCGCAGTCGTCCTCGGTAATGGTCACGTCCTGGGCCACGTCCACCAAGCGGCGGGTCAGGTACCCCGCGTCGGCCGTCTTCAGCGCCGTGTCGGCCAGCCCCTTCCGCGCGCCGTGCGTGGAGATGAAGTACTCCAGCACCGTGAGCCCCTCGCGGAAGTTCGACTTGATGGGGCTCTCGATGATCTCGCCGATGCCGCCGGTGAGCTTCTTCTGGGGCTTGGCCATCAGGCCGCGCATTCCCGCCAGCTGCCGCATCTGGTCACGGCTGCCGCGGGCCCCCGAGTTCATCATCATGTACACGGGGTTGAAGCCGCCGCGGCTGCGCCGGAGGCGGTCCACCATGGCGTCGGCCACGTCGTTGTTGGCGTGCGTCCAGGTGTCGATGACCTTGTTGTAGCGCTCGCCGTTCGAGATCACGCCGTTGTTGTACGCGCGGGTGAAGCGCGTCACGTCCTCGTCGGCCTCGCGAAGGATCTGGTCCTTCTCGGCCGGGATCTCCATGTCCTCGATGCCGACGGACACGCCGCCGAGCGTCGAGTAGCGGAACCCGAACGCCTTCAGGTCGTCGAGGAAGACCACCGTCTTCGCCAGCCCCACCTGCCGGTAGGCGGTGAAGATGATGTCGCCCAGCTCCTTCTTCCCCATGGTGCGGTTCCAGTAGCCCAGCTCGGCCGGAACCACGGAGTTGAAGATCACCCGCCCCGGCGTGGTGCGGATCCACCCGGCCTTGCGCTCCTCGCCCTCCTCCAGCTCGTTCTCGGGGCGCGGGTCGGTGAAGTAGTAGATGGGGCTGTGGTAGCCCACGGCCTTGTGGGCCAGCGCCATCTCCACCTCGGCCACGTTCCCGAAGCGGCGCACCACCTTGGAAAGGTCGGCCTCGGAGCCCGGCTTGCGCTGCTCCAGCAGGTCGGCCTCGAAGGTGGCGTCGTGCTGCGCGGTCTGGTGCGTCAGCCAGTAGCACCCGATCACGATGTCCTGGCTGGGCGCCGCGATGGGCCGGCCGTTGGACGGGAGCAGGATGTTGTTGCTCGACAGCATCAGCACCCGCGCCTCGAGCTGCGCCTCGAACGAGAGCGGCACGTGCACGGCCATCTGGTCGCCGTCGAAGTCGGCGTTGAAGGCGGCGCACACCAGCGGGTGGATGCGGATGGCCTTCCCCTCCACCAGCACCGGCTCGAACGCCTGGATCCCCAGCCGGTGCAGCGTGGGCGCGCGGTTCAGCAGCACGGGGTGGTCGCGGATGATGTCCTCGAGCACCTCGTACACCCGCGGGTCGTCGCGCTCCACGATCTTCTTGGCGCGCTTCACCGTCTCGGCTTCGCCGCGCTTCTCCAGCTCGTGGATGATGAACGGCTTGAACAGCTCCACCGCCATGGCCTTCGGCAGGCCGCACTGGTGCAGCTTCAGCTCGGGACCGACGACGATGACCGAGCGCCCCGAGTAGTCCACGCGCTTGCCGAGGAGGTTCTGGCGGAAGCGCCCCTGCTTCCCCTTCAGCATGTCGGACAGCGACTTCAGCGGGCGCTTGCCGCGGCCGCGGATCGCCTTGCTGCGGCGGCCGTTGTCGAACAGCGCGTCGACCGCCTCCTGCAGCATGCGCTTCTCGTTGCGCAGGATGACCTCGGGCGCGCGCATCTCCATCAGCTTCTTCAGCCGGTTGTTCCGGTTGATGACGCGGCGGTAGAGGTCGTTCAGGTCCGACGTCGCGAAGCGGCCGCCGTCCAGCGGCACCAGCGGGCGCAGGTCGGGGGGGATGACCGGGACCACGTCCATGATCATCCACTCCGGCTTGTTCCGCTCGCTGGCGGTGTCGCCCGAGTTGCGGATGGCGTCGATCACCTTCAGGCGCTTCAGCACCATCTTCTTGCGGTGCTGGCTGGTCTCGCCGGCCACCTGCTCGCGCAGCGTCTCGGCCAGGCTCTCCACGTCGATCTGGCGCAGCAGGTTGCGCACCGCGTCGGCGCCGATGTCGGCCTTGAACTCGGTGTCGCCCTCCTCGCGGGCCTTCTCGCGCAGCGCCAGGAACTCGTCCTCGTCGATCACCTGGCTGTGCTTCACGTCCTGCGCGCCCGGCGCGGTCACCACGTACGCGGCGTAGTAGATGACCTTCTCCAGGTCGCGCAGCGTCATCCCCAGCAGGTATCCCATCTGCGAGGGAAGCGTCTTGAACATCCAGATGTGCGCCACCGGCACGGCCAGCTCGATGTGGCCCATGCGCTCGCGCCGCACCTTGCTGAGCGTCACTTCGACGCCGCACTTGTCGCAGACGTGGCCGCGGAAGCGGATGCGCTTGAACTTTCCGCAGTGGCACTCCCAGTCCTTCACGGGACCGAAGATGCGCTCGCAGAACAGCCCGTCGCGCTCGGGCTTGAACGAACGGTAGTTGATGGTCTCCGGCTTGGTGACCTCGCCGAAGCTCCAGGAGCGGATCTCCTCGGGGGAGGCCAGCTTCACCTGGATGTAGTTGAAGTCCTGAGACCGGGTCTCGCGGCCGCGGGGAAAGTCGATCATGGTCCCCTTGCTGTATCGGGTGTTCCGCCGGCGGTGGTGCGCCGTGCGGTCAAGTCTACCAAAGTCGTCAAGGTCGGGGCCGAGGAAGTGCCCAGTTCCCAGTGCCAAGTGCCAAGTTAAAGAATACTAGGCACTAGGCACTGGGCACTTGGCACTTCTTCAGCTTCCGAGCGTCACTGAAATCCCCAGCGCCTGAAGCTCCTTCACGAGCACGTTGAAGCTCTCGGGAAGGCCGGGCTCCGGAAGGTTCTCGCCCTTCACGATGGCCTCGTACACGCGCGAGCGGCCGTTCACGTCGTCGCTCTTCACGGTCAGGATCTCCTGCAGCGTGTGCGCGGCGCCATACGCCTCCAGCGCCCACACCTCCATCTCGCCGAAGCGCTGCCCGCCGAACTGCGCCTTGCCGGCCAGCGGCTGCTGGGTAACCAGCGAGTACGGGCCGATGGAGCGCGCGTGGATCTTGTCGTCCACCAGGTGGCTGAGCTTCAGCATGTAGATGGCGCCGATGGTCACCGGGCTCTCGAAGGTGTTTCCGCTGCGCCCGTCGCGCATCCACACCTTGCCGCCGGGGGTCAGCCCGGCCGCGGCCATGTGCTCCTCGAGCGCCGCGTTCACCAGCGTGTCGCCGGCCTTCGGCTTCCCGCCCGCCGCCGCCAGCGCGGCCGCCGCGGGATACAGCGTCTCGAAGTCGGCCTCCTTCATGGCCGCCACCTCGCGCGCCGCGGCCACGAGATAGGCCGGCAGCGGGGCCAGCTTCTCGCGCACCTCGGCGGGCACGCGGTCGCCCACCAGCAGGCGGTCCACCGGCCGGCCGATGCCGATCTCCGGCCGCGGCTCGGGCTCGCTTCCCTCCTCCAGCGCGTGCGCGGCGTGCGCGATCGCGCGCACGTCGTCCACGGTGAAGGTGGGCGGCTGCGCCGTCACCCCCAGCGCGCGCCCGGCCCAAACCACGCCGGCCAGGCGGATCAGCACGCCGATCTCGTCTTCCGACGCCCCCTGGAACACGGGGGTCTTGCTCTCGAAGCCCAGCACCCGCGAGGCCCACCCCAGGTGCGTCTCCAGGATCTGCCCCACGTTCATGCGGCTGGGCACGCCCAGCGGGTTCAGGCACACGTCCACCGGGGTGCCGTCGGGCATCACCGGCATGTCCTCGGCGGGAACGATGCGGGCGATGATGCCCTTGTTCCCGTGGCGCCCGGCCATCTTGTCACCCACCGAGATCTTCCGCTTCTCGGCCAGGTACACCTTCACCAGCTGGACGACGCCCGGGGGCAGCTCGTCGGGCTGGAAGACCTTGTCGATCTGGTTCTCGGTCTTCTGGCGCACCCGCTCGATGCGGCGCTTGCTTTCGTCGATCAGGCGGCGGAGCTGCTCGTTGGTGGCGCGGTCGGTCACCTTCAGCGTGGTGAGGTCCACCTCGCCCAGGTCCAGCGCGTCCACCACCTCGTCCGACAGCACGGTGCCCTCGTTGAAGTAGGGCTCCACCGTCCCCTTCTTCAGGAAGAGGGCGGCCTCCTTGCCGCGGATCAGCTCCTTCACCTCTTCGTCGCGCGCCTCGCCGATGCGCTGGATCTCGTTGCGCTCGAAGGTGCGCAGCTCGCCGATCTTCTGGCCGCGCTCCTTCTCGAGGATCGGGTCGTCGATTCGGCGCGAGAAGATCTTCACGTCGATCACGGTGCCCTCCACGCCGGGCGGCACCTTCAGCGAGCTGTCCTTCACATCCTTGGCCTTCTCGCCGAAGATGGCGGTCAGCAGCTTCTCCTCGGGAGACAGCTCCGTCTCGCCCTTCGGGGTGATCTTGCCGACCAGGATGTCGCCCGCCTTCACCCGCGCGCCGATGCGCACCACGCCGCGCTCGTCCAGGTCGACCAGCGACTCTTCCGCGACGTTCGGGATCTCGCGCGTGATCTCCTCCATCCCGCGCTTGGTGTCGCGAACCTGCAGCTCCAGCTCCTGGATGTGGATCGACGTGTACACGTCGTCGCGCACCAGCCGGTCGCTGAGGATGATGGCGTCCTCGAAGTTGTTGCCGTACCAGGGCATGAACGCCACCAGCAGGTTCCGCCCCAGCGCCAGCTCGCCCCCGTCGGTACTGGCGCCGTCGGCCAGCACGTCGCCCTTCTTCACCTGCTGCCCGGGGAACACCAGGGGGCGCTGGTTCAGCGCGGTGTCCTGGTTGGTGCGCCAGTACTTCTTCATCCGGTAGCGGTCGAACTGCGCCAGGCGCCGCAGCGGCTCGTCACCCGTGAGCCCCTCGCCACCGGCGTCCACCACGATGTGGTCGGCCGTGACCTCCTTCACCACGCCGCCGCGCCGGGCCACGACCACGGCGCCCGAGTCGACGGCGATGACGTGCTCCAGCCCGGTGCCCACCAGCGGAGCGTCGGGGAAGAGAAGCGGCACCGCCTGGCGCTGCATGTTCGAGCCCATGAGGGCGCGGTTGGCGTCGTCGTGCTCAAGGAACGGGATCAGCGCCGCGGCGATCGAGACCAGCTGGTCCGGCGCCACGTCCATGAAGTCGATCTCGTCCGGGCGCAGCAGCGGGAAGTCGCCCCGCTCGCGGCAGAGGATGAACTCGTTGGTGAAGGTGAAGTCGGGGCCCAGCGGCGCGTTGGCCTGGGCGATGCGCGCGTTCTCCTCCTCGTTGGCGCTGAGCCACGCCGTGATCCGCGTGACCACCGGGGTCACGTGGATCACCGGCGCCTTCGTGCCCACCGGGATGCGGCCCACGTCGCCCTCGGGCGAAAGCGCGGCCACGCCGGTCACGAAGTCCAGCGCCACCTCGTCGGGCGTGTCGCCGAAGTCGGCGGGGGCCAGCCCCTCCATCTGCCGGGCGTGGATCGCGTCCACCACCTCGGGCGTCAGCACCGTTCCCGGCACCGCCAGCACCGCGGCCGACTTGGGCGCGAACACGCGCACCGGGAGCGAGGCCGGGTTGCGGATGGCCTCGGGAGCCACGCCGCGCGCCGCCGCGCCCGCGCGGCGGGAAACGACGCGCACCAGGTTCACCGGCTGCGCCGCGATGCGGTCGGCCAGCTCCTCGGTCACCCGCTCGCCGCGGCGGGCCAGCACCGTCAGCGTGACGAAGGCCGCGTCCCACTCGGGCTGCGGGATCTCGCCCGCCAGCATGCGCGGGAAGAGCGGAGTCCAGTCCAGCACGTCCTCGGCCAGCTCCGCCCCCACGATCATGGCGCGGAACACCTCACGGCCGCGGGCGGCGTCGACCTCCTCGCCCTTCTTGGCGAACACCTTCGAGCGCTCGCCCAGCACCAGGCGCACCGCGTCGTCCAGCTTCACCGTGGCCGGGTACTGCACCACCGCGCGCACCACCTTGCGGTACGGCGTCTCGATGAAGCCCAGGTCGTTGATCCGCGAGTACGTGGTCAGCGAGTTGATCAGGCCGATGTTGGGCCCTTCCGGCGTCTCGATCGGGCACATGCGCCCGTAGTGCGAGTAGTGCACGTCGCGCACTTCAAAGCCGGCGCGCTCGCGGGTCAGGCCGCCCGGCCCCAGCGCGGAGAGACGCCGCTTGTGCGTCATCTCGGCCAGGGGGTTGGTCTGGTCCATGAACTGGGACAGCTGCGAAGACCCGAAGAACTGCTGGATCACCGCCGACACCGTCCGCGCGTTCACCAGGTCGTCGATGTTGATCTTGTCGGGGTCCGACACGATCGACATGCGCTCGCGCACCAGCCGCGCCATGCGGCTGAGCCCCACCGAGAACTGGTTGGCGATCAGCTCGCCCACCGAGCGCACCCGGCGGTTCCCCAGGTGGTCGATGTCGTCGGTGTAGCCGCGCCCCTCGTGCAGCTCCACCAGGTTGTACAGGATGGCCAGCACGTCCTGCGCGGTCAGCGCCGTCATCCCCGCGGGGGGCACGGCGAAGTCCAGCGAGCGGAAGGCGTCGGAAAGCCGCTGGTTGATCTTGTAGCGGCCCACGCGCCCCAGGTCGTAGCGCTTGTTGAGCGTTTCCTCCAGGTACTCGCTGTAGTCGCTGCGCGCCGTGGCGCTCCCGCCGTCGGCCAGGTCGCCGCTCACGACGAGGGTCGCGCGGGGCTGGAAGAGGAGGCGCCACACCTGCGAGTAGACCTGCACCACGCGGTTCAGCTCGTACACCAGCACGCGCGACGGGCGCGCGGTCTTCTCCGCCCGCTCCTCGCGGAAGTTCTCCCACACGTAGCGGATCCCGCGCTCCTGCGCGTAACGCAGCATGCGCTCCTCGGCGCTCCGCTGCGCCTCGCGCGAGCTGGGGTCGCTGGGGGCCGAGTCGCGCTCGCTCCAGGCGCGCAGGAAGTCGGCCACGTGCATGATGGTGTCGCCGCCCTCGAAGTACTCGTCCTCGGTCCACACGTCGGGGGCCGGGGCCGTGCCCGGGCGCACCAGGTTGTGGATGGCGAAGAGCGAGTCCAGCGTGCCGCGCGTGGGGTCCTTGGCCAGCGTGGCGCGCAGCGACGTGCCCGTCTGCCCCTGCGTGCGGAAGAGCTGGACCGACTCGATGCCGGCGCGCTGCAGGCGGCCGATGACCTCGGCGTTCACCTCGTCGCCCGCGCGGGCGAGCAGGGCCGACGCGATCACCGGCAGCGAGTACACGCCGCCCTCGGTGAGCGCGCGGTACGCGGCCGGCGTCAGGCGCGAGCCGCGCTCGAACACCTCGCCGGTGCCGGGAACCACCACGTCGCGGTACAGCCGCGGCCCCTCGGGGCCCAGCACCGCCGGGTCGGGAACGTCGGCCGCCAGGAAGCCGTGGAACACCTCGCCGCGGCGCCCCTCGCGCGTGCCCTCGCCCGCCAGCGACGCCAGCGCCACCGTGTCGCGGTTGAAGAACACCGAAAGGATGTCGGCGTCGCGCGAGTACCCCACCGTGCGCAGCAGCGCCGTGGCGGGGAACTTCTTCTTCTTATCGATGTGCACCGCGACCACGTCGTGGATGTCGATGGTGAACTCGACCCACGAGCCGCGGAACGGAATGATCCGGGCGCTGAACAGCTTCGACCCGTTGGGGTGCGTGGTCTCCTCGAACACCACGCCGGGCGAGCGGTGGAGCTGCGATACGATCACGCGCTCCGCGCCGTTGATGATGAACGTGCCCAGGGGGGTCAGCACCGGCAGGTCCCCCAGGTACACTTCCTTTTCGATGATGTCCTTCGGACGGCGCTCGTCCCCGATGTCCTCCCACACCACCAGCCGGAGCGTCGCCTTCAGCGGAGCCGCGTACGTCATGTCGCGCTCCATGCACTCCTCCATGTCGTACTTCGGCTCGCCCAAGGCGTAGCGGACGTACTCCAGGGAGAAGTTCCCGTTGACGTCGGAGATGGGGAAGATCTCGTTGAACACGCGCTCCAGCCCGACGTCCTCGCGCTCGCGCGCGGCCGCGTCGGTCTGAAGCAGCGTCTCGAATGCACGAAGCTGAACGTCGAGCAGGTTGGGATGATCCATCCCTGCGACGAGCTTCCCGAACGAGACGATCGGCTTGTTTACGGTTGCCAAGTGGGTCTCCCTCTCGAGCGCGTGGAACCAAACCGGAAGCGCAAACGACCCCGACCGGAAGCCCCGGCGGGGTTACGTGCCGTCCGTATCTATTGAAGAGGCTGCGTGCGCGCCATCGATTCTTTCAGGCTGAAGTTGGACGTGCTTGGGGGCGCTTCTGCCCGCGGAAGCGGTCGGGCGCCCGCCCGGCGAAGCGCCTCCGTTCCGGGAGATGCTTCGCCGGGCAGCCGTCCACTACTTCAGCTCGACCGCAGCGCCCTGCTCCTCGAGCTTGGCCTTGATCTGATTGGCCTCGTCCTTCGAAACGCCCTCCTTCACGGGCTTGGGCGCGCCGTCGACCAGGTCCTTGGCCTCCTTCAGCCCCAGGCCGGTGATCTCGCGGACCACCTTGATGACCTGGATCTTCTTGTCGCCGGCACCCTGAAGCACGACGGTGAACTCCGTCTGCTCCTCGGCGGCCGGGGCGGCGGGGCCGCCCGCGGCGGGGGCGGCGGCCATGGCCATGGGGGCCGCGGCGGTCACGCCGAACTTGTCCTCGAACGCCTTCACGAACTCGGCGAGCTCCAGGACGGTCATGTTGCCGATCGCGTCGAGCAGCTCGTCACGGGTAAGCGTAGCCATTGCAGTGGGCTCCTTCAGTCTAAACGGTACGTGGTTCGGAAAACCGGTTGTCGTTGGTCGGGCTACCCGCGCCATTTCAGGCGCCGGCGCCCTCCTTCTGCTGCCGCAGCGCGTCGACCGCGCGGGCGAATCCCGCCAGGATCTGGCTCATCCCGCCCACCAGGCGCGACATGGGCGCCTGCAGCCCGCCGGCGATCTGCGCCAGCAGGACCTCGCGGGGAGGAAGCTCGGCCAGCTTCTTCACCTGGTCGGCGTTCACCTCGCGGCGCTCCACCACCCCCACCTTCACGGCCGGCCTGTCGCCGAACTCGCGGGCGAAGTCGGTCACCGCCTTGGCGGCGGCCACCGCGTCGTGGCGCCCGATCACCAGCCCGGTGGGGCCGGTGAAGAACGCCGCCACGTCGGGCACGTCGAGTCCCTGCAGGGCCCGCTGGGCCAGCGTGTTCTTCACCACGACGTACTCCACCCCCTGCTTGCGCAGGCGGGCGCGGAACTGCGTCATCTGCTTGACGCTCAGCCCCGTGAAGTCCGTCAGGTAGAAGGCGCTGGCGCCCTCCAGCTTCTGCTGGAGCTCGCCGATGAACTCGTCCTTCTCGCTCCTCTTCATCGGGCTAGCTCCTGCGGAACAGGTTGGCGTCGACGGGCACGCCCGGCCCCATGGTGCTGCTCACCGTCACCGCGCGGACGTAGGTCCCCTTGGCGGCGGCGGGCTTGGCGCGGATCACCGTGTCCATGAACGCGGTGAGGTTCTCCTCCAGCTTCCCGGGATCGAACGAGACCTTCCCGATCGGCACGTGCACGTTCCCCGTGCGGTCCACGCGGAACTCGATCTTGCCGGCCTTGATCTCGCGCACCGCGCGGGTCACGTCCGGGGTGACCGTGCCGGCCTTGGGCGTGGGCATCAGGCCGCGGGGCCCCAGGATGCGCCCCAGCTGTCCCACCTGGCCCATCATGTCGGGGGTGGCCACCACCACGTCGAAGTCCAGCCACCCGTCCTTGATGCGCTGGACGTACTCGGTGCCGACGAAGTCGGCCCCGGCTTCCTCCGCCTCGCGCGCCTTGTCGCCCTGGGCGATCACGAGCACGCGCGCGGTCTTCCCCGTACCGTGGGGAAGGACTACCGCTCCGCGGACGATCTGGTCCGCGTGCCGGGGGTCCACGCCGAGCCGGACGGCCGCTTCCACGGTCTCGTCGAACTTGGCGTAGCTGAGCTCCTTCACCAGCCCCACCGCCTCGGTGGGGGAGAAGGCAGACCCCTGGGGCACACGCGCCTGTGCGTCGCGGAATTTCTTTCCGTGCTTGGGCATGTACTCCCTCAGGCGAAGCCTTGAACAAGTCCTCCCGCCGCTGCGTCGCCCCGCGCGCGGTGGTCAAGCGGACGGAAGCCGGGTCGGGCGACCGGAGTCACGGGAGGGCAGGAGACCGCTCCCTGTGGTCCGAACACCGGCTTCGCTTCTCCTGCCTCCGGCGGAGCACGCAATGCCACAACGCATGCTCCGTCGTCGTCGTCAATCCGTCCCATGGCCAAGAGCCTGGGGACGGGGATGGCCCGTCAGTCGACGACTTCGAGCCCCATCGAGCGGGCAGTGCCCGCGATCATGCGCATGGCGCCGTCGATGTCGGCGGCGTTCAGGTCGGGCATCTTGGTCTCGGCGATCTGCCGGACCTGGTCCTTCGTGACGCGGCCGACCTTGGTCTTCTTGGACGACGCCGAGCCCTTGTCCAGCCCCGCCGCCTTCTTCAGCAGCACGGCCGCCGGCGGCGTCTTGGTGATGAACGTGAACGAGCGGTCGGCGTAGACCGTGATCTCCACGGGGATGATCATCCCCGGCTGGCCCTGCGTCCGCGCGTTGAACTGCTTGCAGAACTCCATGATGTTCACGCCGTGCTGGCCCAGCGCGGGGCCCACGGGGGGCGCCGGGTTGGCCGCCCCGGCCGGAACCTGGAGCTTGATGAATCCGGTAACCTTCTTCGCCATGTCGCGACCCTCGGTCGTTTAAGTCCGCGCCCCGCCGTCCGTGAAGACGGTTCAGAAGCCGCGGAGCTGGGTGTAGTCGAGCTCGATGGAGGTGGGGCGCCCGAAGAGGCTGACTTCCACCTTCACCTTCCCCTTGTCGTGGTCGATGTCCTGCACCGTGCCGCTGAACTCCTTGAACGGCCCGTCGGTCACCTCCACCACCTGCCCGCTGGTGAAGGGGATCAGGATCTGCGGCTCCTCGGCCACGGGGGCCTCGGCTTCCTGCCCGAAGATCTTCGACAGCTCGTCGTCGGACAGCGGCTGCGGCTCGGTGCCCGACCCCAGGAACTTCAGCACCCCCTGGATCCCGGAGATGGTGTGCATGGTGCGCTGGTTGTACACCATCTTCACCAGCACGTAGCCGGGGTAGAGCTTGCGGGTCACGGTCACCCGCTTCCCGTTGCGCAGCTCCACCTGCTCCTGCGTGGGCACCAGCACTTCCTGGATCTGCTTCTGGTCCGGCTCACCCGGCTCCTCGTCGATCCGGCGCTGGATCAGCCGCTGGACCTTGTTCTCGTGCCCCGAGTAGCTCTGGATGGCGTACCACCTGGCCTCCGCCATCGCCGCCCTCAGCCGGTGAAGAGGGAGGTGACCAGTCCCAGGATGGCCATGATGATGCGATCCATCCCGAAGATGACGACCGCGACCGTCAGCACGAACACCACGATCACGCCGGTGGAGCTCTGCAGCTGCGCGCGGTCCGGCCAGGTCACCTTGCGGACCTGCTCGGAGACTTCGTGGAAGAAGTCGAACACGGTGGTGCGGGTCGTCTCTGCCATTCCCTTCCAGGGGGCCGGGGGAAGCGTTTCCTGTCTTGGTTCCTGCCTGCTGCGAAGCACCGGCTCGCGCGGCCGGCCCGGTGGGCCGGCGCGCGGCGCGAAAGACCTACTTGGTCTCGCGGTGCGGCTGGTGCTTGTTGCACCGCGGGCAGTACTTGCTGTACTCCAGACGCTCGGGGTGCTTCCGCTTGTTCTTGGTCTGGTGGTAGTTCCTCTCCTTGCACTCGGTGCAGGCGAGGATGACCTTGTCGCGCATGGCTCCAGCTCCTGTTTCTATGACCGCTCTCTAGACGGCGCGCGGCGGGGAGCGGTCCCCCCGCCGCGCCTGTATGAACCGGCCGGCCTTTACTCGACGATCTCGGTGACGACGCCGGCGCCCACGGTGCGGCCGCCCTCGCGGATGGCGAAGCGAAGCTCCTTCTCCATCGCGATCGGGGTGATCAGCTCCACCACCATCTGCACGTTGTCGCCCGGCATCACCATCTCCACG